>JBJMQK010000472.1:0-6165 GCA_045802735.1 Anaeromyxobacteraceae bacterium
TACTTCTGGACGGACGCGTCGAGGTTGAGCGTCAGGTTGAAGTGCTGGCCGAGCCAGAAGGCGTAGCCGAGGCCGGCGAGGGCGCCGACGCCGGTGTAGCTGTTGCTCACGCGCCCTCCGCTGCCGCTGTTCGCGTCGACCGACAGGATCGCGAGGCCGGCGCCGCCGCGCAGGAAGAAGCCGCGCTCGGCCGGGAACCAGGTGGCGACCGCCAGGTAGTCCGTCGTCTGGAGCCCGAGGTCGACGTTCGGTCCGAACTGGCTCGTCGAGCCCTGCGACCGCACCCCGCGCACGTCGAAGCCGAGGAGGAGGTCGGGACGGACCGTCGCGCCCACCTCGAACTGGAGCGCGACGGTGATCGGGCTGTCGACCCCCGCCGCGCGCATCATGTCGTGGAACGACTGGGTGTCTCCGCCGCCGGAGACGTTCCCGACGCCGGACCCGAGCCCGAACCCGATGTACCAGCTGTCGCGCTGGTGCGGGTCGACCTGCGGTTGCGCGTACGGCGGCACCGGTGCGCGAGGCGTGCCGAGCGACGGCGCCTGCGCGGCGGCGAGACCGGGAGCGACGACCGCGAGTGCGGCCAGGATCGAGGCGATGCGACGGGTCATGACGTCCTCCTCGCGGCGCGTGCCGCACGTGTGACCGAGACCGAGAGCGTACTGGAACCCGGCCGGGGCGTGAAGGCGTTGCCGTGACCCGGTGGGACGGGAGATGCTGTCGTCATGACCCCACCCACCTCCGATTGGCTCGCGCGGCGCCTCGTCGAGGGCGCTGCCGAGGCGATCCTCTTCGCGGACGTCGATGGCCTGGTGCGCGCCTGGAACCCCGGCGCCGAGGCGATGTTCGGCTGGCCCGCCGCCGAGATCCTCGGGAAGACGATGGACGTCATCATCCCCGAGCGGCTGCGCGGCCGGCACTGGGACGGCTGGCGCAAGGTCATCGAGACCGGCGTCACCCGCTACTCCGGGGGCGACCTCCTCGCCGTCCCCGCCGTGCGGAAGGACGGGACCGGCCTCTCGATCGAGTTCTCGATCCAGCTCGTCCGCGACGACGGGGGCGCCGTGCTCGGGTTCGGCGCCGTCGTCCGCGACGTGACCGAGCGCTGGCACAAGGAGAAGGCGCTGCGGCTGCGGCTCAAGGAGCTCGAGGCGAAGGTGGGGGGCGAGAGGGCCTAGCCGGAAGCCGCGCTGCGGCGCGAGGCGGCGCTCCCCGGTTAGAGCGTGCGTGCGGACATCCGCTGGAGGCTCCCTTGTCGCTCGTGCTCTACGCGCACCCGTTCTCGTCGTACTCGCAGAAGGTGCTGATCGCGCTCTACGAGAACGACCTCGCGTTCGCGTACCGCTCCCTGGAGGACCCCGCGGCGGCCAGGGAGCGCGGCGCCCTGTGGCCGCTCCCCACGTTCCCGGTGCTGGTCGACGCCGGCCGGACGGTGGTCGAGTCCACCATCATCATCGAGCACCTGGCGCTTCATCACCCGGGGCCCGTGCAGCTCCTCCCGACCGATCCCGTGCGCGCGCTCGAGGTGCGGTTCCTGGACCGCTTCTTCGACAACCACGTCATGACGCCGATGCAGAAGCCGGTGTTCCAGGCGCTCCGGAAGGACGCGGAGCGCACGCGGGAAGCGGTGGAGGAGGCGCGGCGGGCGCTCGAGATCTCCTACGCCTGGCTCGAGGGCGTGATGAAGGCGCGGAGCTGGGCCGCCGGCCAGGCCTTCAGCATGGCCGACTGCGCCGCGGCGCCGTCCCTCTTCTACGCCGACTGGGTGCATCCGGTCGGCGAGGCGTACCCCGCCGTCCGCGCCTACCGCTCGCGCCTCCTCGCGCGGCCGTCGTTCGCGCGCGCGGTCGAGGAGGGCCGACCGTACCGGCACTACTTCCCGCTCGGTGCGCCGGACCGCGACTGATGGGCGCCCTCCTCCGTTCGCCCTGAGCGGAGCGCAGCCGCACGGGACGGCGCGCCCGTGACACGCGGATGACGATCGCCTGGCATGCTCGGCGCCATGGCTCCCCCGATGCTCGGTGCTCACGTCCCAGCGGGCGGCGCGCCGGCGGACGCCCCGCGCACGCGGCCGGCGGATCGCCTCATCGTCCACGGCGAACCGCTGACCTTCCGCGAGCTGTGCGCGCGCGCCGTCCCGCCGGACGCGAGGTACCTCGTCCTCGACCTCGACCGCACGCTGCACCTCGGCCGCAACATGGGCGAGCTGCTCGGGTTCGAGCTGGCCGCGCACCACGCCTACGGCAAGGAGGCGCTCGCCGCCGCCGAGCCGCGGCGCAGCCTCGGGCGCTTCTTCCTCGACTGGCGGCGCCCGCTCGCGCTCGTGCGCTACCTCTGGATCGGCGCCGGCATGTGGGCGCTCCCCGGGCTCTTCTACCTGGTCTTCGGGAAGGTCGCGGCGCGCGTCGCGCTGCTCCGCCGCTTCGTCTACCGCCTCTTCGGCAGCGAGCCCGTCGTCGCGGTCCAGAAGGTGCCGCAGACGACGCTCCTCCACCACCTCTCCGCGGTCCCGAGCGCCGAGCTGACCGCGCTCGCGCGGCGCGTGTGGGAGCGCCACGCGCCGGACCTCGTCATCGAGCGCGAGGACCTCGCGTGGCTCCGCGCCCGCTGCCCCGGGATCACCATCGTCATCGCGAGCGCCTCGCCCGAGCCCACCGTCGCCGTCGCCGGCGCGGCGCTCGGCGTCGACGACGTGGTCTTCTCGAGCGTGGAGCAGCACGACGGCTGGTTCAGCGCGCCGTATCGCTTCTCGCCCAGCGCGAAGGAGCCGCCGCGCCGCATCTCCGGCCCGGCGCACACCCGCATCACGAGCAGCCGCTCCAAGATCGCGGCGCTGCGCGCGCGGCACCCGGGGTTCGCCGCGCCGGGTGCCGTGTCGGTCGGCATCACCGACACCGACCACGGCGAGGACCACTGCTGGCTCGAGCACTTCACGCACGTCGTCGACGTGAACAGCACGGCGCCGTTCCCGCCGTTCGTCGCGGCCGCCTCGCCGCTCCGCGAGATCCACTCCGCCGCGGTGCTGACGCGCAAGGAGCGCGAGCGGCGCGCGCGTGGCGACGCGCGCTACCTCGACCCGCGCCGGCCGCCGCGGCTCGCGGCCGGGCGCGCCTACAGCGCGAGCGACCTCTCGACGCTCCTCGCCGACGTCGCCGCCGAGGTGGAGCGCCTCGCGCGCGCGCTCGAGGCGCGGGCCGCCGACCTCGCGAACGCGCGCGCCGCCGTGCGCGAGCGGCTCGACGCCTGGAGCGGGCGCATCGAGGGGCTCGTCCGCTCCTTCAACGACGCCGCCGCGCGCGAGCGCCGGGCGCTCTTCGCGCTGCTGAAGGGCGAGCTCAGGGTGGAGCGGACGCTGCTCCGCGAGCTGGCGCGCGTCGAGCGGCCGATGTCCGAGCTCGCCTGTGCGCTCTCTGGCCTCCTCGCCGGCGCGCGCCGCGTGCTCAGCGGCGCGGGCGGGGACGCGGTCCGCTAACGGACGGGCGCCCGCCGCGCGAGCGCGTACACGATCTCCCACGTCGCCGGGATCCCCTCCGGCCCGCCGTGCCGCGCCGCGTACGCGTGCATCATCCGCTCGAGCGCCGCGCGGCCGCCGAGCCCGGCCGTCGCCGGGGTGACGTTCCCGTTCGCGCCGATGCGGCGCAGCGCGCGCAGGAGCGACGGAACGTCGGCGTAGCGCTCCACGACGCGCTCGCGCTCGACCTCGACGCGGTCGAGGCCCGCGGCGCCGAGCGCGCGCGCGACGTCCTCCGCCGAGTGGAAGCGGTGCGTCCGGTCGGGCTCCGCGGGCGCCGCCTCGCGCCAGGCGTCGCGCAGCTCGCACAGCGTCTCGCCGCCGAAGAGCGCCACCCCGACGAGCCCGCCCGGCGCGAGCACGCGACGCGCCTCGCGGAACGCCGGCTCGAGCGTCGCGAGCCACTGCAGCATCGAGGTGGAGACGACGAGGTCGAAGGCGCCGGGCCGGAACGGCAGCACCTCGGCGTCGCCGACCGCGAGCCCGGCCCGGGGCGCGCGCTCCTGCGCGGCGAGCGCCATCCCGGGCGCGAGGTCGACGCCGGCGAGCGCCGCGCCGGGGAGCGTCAGGGCGAGGTGCGCGAGGAGGTTCCCCGTGCCGGCGCCGACGTCGAGCACGCGGCGCGGCGCGGGCGCGGCGGGCAGCGCCAGGGCGAGGAGCCGCTCGATGGCGCGCCGCTGCACCCGCGCGTGCTCGTCGTACGCCGCGGCGCCGCGCGAGAACGCCCGCGCGACGCGCGCCTTGTCGAGCGCGTAGGTCACGCGAGCGCCTCCGCGAAGAACCCGGTGAGCAGCTCCGAGACGCGTTCGGGCCTCGAGAGCTGCGGCGCGTGGCCGAGGCCGGGGAGCGTGGCGAGGCGCGAGCCCGGGACCTCGGCGTGCATCCACGCCGACGCGGCCGGGAGGCAGATGGGGTCGCGCTCGCCGTGGACGAGGAGGAGCGGCGCGCGCACGTCGGCGAGGCGCGCCCGCTGGTCGGCGTGCAGGAGCGCGTCGAGGCCCGCCCGCGCTCCGGCCACGTCGCGTGGCGGCGCGCCGGCGAGGACGCGCTCGCCGATGCGGGCGCGGGCGTCGTCGTCGAGCTCGTCGGGGACGAACATGCCCTCGAAGAAGCGCTGCAGCGTCTTCTCCGGACGGTGCTCGAGCTTCGCCGCGAGCGCGCGCACGGTCACCTCGGGGAGCCCGTGCGGCCAGCCCTCGCACGCCGCGAAGCGGGGCGTCGCCGAGAGGAGCGCGAGCGCGCCGACGCGGCCCTCGAGCGCCGGGAGCGCCTCGAGCGCGACCTGGCCGCCCATCGACCAGCCCACGAGCGCCGCGCCGGCGACGCCCTCCCGGGCGAAGAGCGCCGCGAGGTCGCGCGCGTGATCCGCGACCTCGTGCGCCGGCGCCGCCGACGAGCCGCCGTGGCCGCGCAGGTCGGGCGCGAGCACCCGGTAGCCCGCCTGCACGAGCGCCTCGGCCTGCCACGTGAACGCGCGCGACGACATCGACCAGCCGTGCACGAGCACCGCCGGGCGCCCGGCGCCGAGCGCGTCGTAGCGGATCGTGACGCCGGGCTCGGGCTCGAAGGTGGGCATGCGGACGACGACGGAAGATACCAGCGGCTGCGCGCTCGTCAACCGGCGCACGGCAAGTGGTTGACGATGGATGACGCGTGCCTTGTCCCTTGTTCAGGGTGCGACGCGGGTTGGCCCGCACCCTCCACCGGGACCGGGAGTCGAGTAGAGTGTCCCCGTTTGGAACTGCCCTCGTGACGCGACGCGTCGCCAGCGGGCTCGGAGAAGAGAGGAATCATTCCATGGTGGTGAACGAATACCGGTACGACGACCGGACCGTCCTCGGGTTCATCCTGTCGGCGATGTTCTGGGGCGTCGTGGGCATCCTCATCGGGCTGCTCATCGCCACGCAGATGTTCGCGCCCGGCGCGAACGTCGCGCCGTACCTGACGTTCGGCCGGCTGCGGCCGGTCCACACGAACGGCCTCGCCTTCGGCCTCGGCGTCGGCGCCATCATCGGGCTCAGCTACTACATCACGATGCGGCTCTGTAAGCGGCCGCTCGCGTTCCCGAAGCTCGCCCGGCTCCAGCTCTGGCTCTTCAACATCGGCATCGCGGCCGCCGCCGTGACCCTGATGATGGGCTACACGCAGTCGCTCGAGTACGCCGAGCTGGAGTGGCCGCTCGACGTCGCCATCGTCGTCGTCTGGGTGATGTTCGCCGTGAACGTGTTCGCGACGCTGCTCAAGCGGCGCGAGCAGCAGATGTACGTCTCCATGTGGTACATCGTCGGGACGATCCTGGCGGTCGCCGTCCTCTACATCGTCAACAACCTCTCCATCCCCGCCGGCGGGATGAAGAGCTACCACCTCTTCAAGGGCGTGAACTCCGCCAACGTCGAGTGGTGGTACGGCCACAACGCGGTGGGCTTCGTCTTCACGACGCCCATCCTGGCGATGTTCTACTACTTCCTCCCGAAGGCGACCGGGCTGCCCATCTTCAGCCACCGCCTCTCGATCGTGGCGTTCTGGTCCCTCGTCTTCGCGTACATGTGGACCGGCGCGCACCACCTCGTCTACACGCCGCTCCCGGACTGGCTCCAGACCCTCGGGATCGTCTTCACCGTGTTCCTCATCGCGCCGTCGTGGGGCTCGGTGGT
>JBJMQK010000550.1:0-4256 GCA_045802735.1 Anaeromyxobacteraceae bacterium
CGGGGGGAGGCGGGCGGCGCCGGGTTCGGCGCAGACGAGCTCGAGCGCCGGGCCGAGGCGCATGAAGCGCTGACGCGCCACCCCCAGGTGCGAGAGGTTCGCGTCGACGCCGAGGACGCGCTGCGTGCGCGCCGGGTCGACGTGCTCGAGGCCGCCGCCCGTCGAGACCCCCAGGATCGCGAGCCGCCGCGGCCGGCGCGCCGCGTAGACCTTCCCGAAGATCGCGGCGAGCGGCGCGAGCAGGTCCTCGCCCGCCGGGCCGAGGTGCGCCTCGTACTCGGCGGCCGGGACGAGGGACCACGGGTCCGGCGGGCTCACGGCGCGGCGAGGCCCCGCGCCTCGAGGACGAGGCGCGTGCGCAGGTCGAAGAGGTTCCGCTCGAGACCCGCCACGTACTGGTGGGGGTTCACGAAGCGTTTCACGCCGGCGTGGAGGCGGCCGAGCTGGGAGAGGGTCCGACCCCGCACCGCCTCGAGCGGCGGGCGGGCGCAGGCGATGCGGCCGGCGCGCAGCACGGGCGCGAGCAGGTCCTCACCCGGCGTGCCCTCCGGGATCTCGCGCCGGCGCGTGTGATCGAGCGGGTCGACGATCGTCGGCCGCGCCGGGAGGCCGGTCAGCTCGTCGTAGATGCAGTCGGCGAGGTCCTCGCCGTCGCGCGCGAAGCGGCGCACCTGCAGGACGCCCGGGACGCTCGTCTTCGCCGACTGCTCCGAGAGCTTCACGCGGTGGATCCAGCCGGCGCCCGGGCGGCGCATCGCGCCGAGCTTGTACACGCCGCCGAGGGCCGCGTCCGGCGCCCCCGTGACGAGGCGCGTCCCGACGCCCCAGAGCACGATGCGCGCCCCCTGCTCCTTGAGGCTCGCCATGACGTGCTCGTCGAGGTCGTTCGAGGCGAGGATGGCGGTGCGCTCGAACCCCGCCTCGTCGAGGAGCCGCCGCGCCTCCTGCGAGAGCCAGGCGAGATCGCCCGAGTCGAGGCGGATGCCGGCGAGCTCACCGCCCGCGGCGCGCAGCCGGCGGCCGGTCGCGATGGCGTGGCGGACGCCGTCGAGCGAGGCGTAGGTGTCGACGAGGAGGATGCAGTTCCCGGGCATGGCGCGGGCGTAGGCGTCGAAGGCCTCCTCCTCGTCGTCGAAGAGCATCACCCAGGAGTGCGCGTGCGTGCCCTTCACCGGGATCCCGAGCAGCCGGCCGGCGAGGACGTTCGACGTCCCGGCGCACCCGCCGACGAAGGCCGCGCGCGAGGCGGAGAGGCCTCCGTCGATCCCCTGCGCGCGCCGCAGGCCGAACTCGAGCACCGGCTCGCCCCGCGCCGCGAGGCACACGCGGGCGGACTTCGTCGCGACGAGCGTCTGGAAGTTCAGGATCGTGAGGAGCGGCGTCTCGAGGAGCATGCACTCGATCACCGGCCCCTTCACCCGCAGGACGGGCTCCCAGGGGAACACCGCCGTCCCCTCCGGCACGGCGTCCACGTCGATCGTGAGCTCGAGCGCGCGCAGGTGGTCGAGGAACCCGGCCTCGAAGAGCGGCGCGCCGCGCCCGTCGCGCTGCGCGGCGAGGAAGGCGAGGTCCTCCTCGTCGAAGCGGTATCGCTCGAGGTAGTCGATGACCGGGTCGAGCCCGGCGGCGATGGTGAACCCGCCGGCGAAGGGGTTCTTGCGGAACGAGACGCTGAAGACGGCCTCGGTGCCGGCGATGCCGCTCTTCCAGGCCGCCGCGGCCATCGTCAGCTCGTAGAAGTCGGTGAGCAGCGCGAGCGACGGTCGGTAGAGGTCGGCGGGGAGGGCCACGGCTCCTGGGGATAAGGGGCGGCGGGCACGTTCGCCCTTCGACTCGGTGCGTCGTACGGTTAAGCTGCGCCGCCATGTGGCGCTACGCCGACGTCGAGCAGCAGGAGGGAGCGCCGCCCGGGGAGAGCCTCGCCGCCGTGGCGGCGCTGGTCGCGGCGCCCGCCGACCGCGGCTGGTTCCTCCGCGCCGTGCTCTACCCCTTCGCCCTCACCCGCGCCGCGCTCCTCCTCGTCGCCTGGTTCGGCACGCAGTTCGCGCCGAGCTGGACGTACTTCGATCCGGTGGGGGCGACGCGCGGCTGGAGCCACGTCCCCGCGCTCGCGCTCGACGTGTGGGGCCGCTACGACACGTACTGGTACCTGAACGTCGCGATGAACGGGTACCTGCCGCCCGCCGATCTCGTCCGCACGCAGTCGAACCTCGCCTTCTTCCCGCTGTACCCGGCGCTCATCCGCGCCGTGCACGGGCTCCTGCCCTGGGCGTGGCAGGGCGTGGCGGCGAGCTTCGCCGTCGCGGTGGCGCTCGCGAACGTCCTCGCGGTGGCCGCGCTCGCGGCGTTCTACCTGCTCGTCCGCGACGTCTGGCGCGACCCGCGGCTCGCGCGCCGCGCCGTCGTCTACCTGCTCGCGTTCCCGGCCGGCTTCTTCCTGTCGTGCGCGTACTCGGAGTCGCTGTATCTCGCGCTCTCCGCGGGGGCGTTCCTCCTCGCCTGGCGCGGCCGCTGGTGGTGGTCGGGGGCGCTGGCGCTGCTCCTCGGGCTCACGCGCCCGTCGGGCGTGCTGCTCGCGCCGGCGCTCGCCGGCCTCTACGTCTCCCGCCGCGGGATGCACCTCGGGCGGCTCCGCCCCGACGCGCTCGCGCTCCTCGCGGCGCCGGCCGGGCTCCTCCTCCACGCCGCGCACCTCGCACGGCTCACCGGGGATCCGCTGGCGCTGTTCCATGCGCAGGCCGCCTGGGGCCGCGCCCTCGCCGCGCCCTGGACGACGCTCCTCGACCCCCTCGCCTACCACGCGAAGATGGGCCCGTTCGAGCACGCGGGGGCGCTGCTCTTCCTCGCGCTCGGCGCGGCGCTCCTCCTCGAGCGGCGCTTCGCCCTCGGCGCCTTCGCGCTCCTGTCGCTCGCGCCGGTGCTCCTCTCCGGTACGCTCATGTCGGCGACGCGCTTCCTCGCCGTCGTCTTCCCCGCCTTCGCCGCGCTCGCGCGCTTCGGCGAGCGGGAGTGGGTGGACCGGACGGTGCTCGTCCTCTTCGCGACCGGGCAGGCGCTGCTCTTCCTCGCCTGGAGCCGCTTCTACTGGGTGAGCTGACGTCGAAAAAAAAGCGGGGCCGGCCGCTCTCGCGCGCCAGCCCCGCGGGTCCCCGCCCTGTGCAGCGAAGGGCGCGACTTACTTCAGGCCGCCCTTGATGAACTGGGCGACCGCCTTGATCTCCGCGTCCGAGAGCTTGCCCTTGTAGGCCGTCATCTTCGGCGGCTTGCCGGTCTCGATCGTCTTCTCGACGTCGGCCTCGCTGAGGGAGGTGGTCGTGAGGTCCTTCACGCCGAGCTTCTCGCCCATCTTCGTCTGGCCCTTGCCGTCGGCCCCGTGGCAGGCGGCGCACTTGGCGGCGAACAGCGCCTTGCCGTCCTCGGCGCGGGCGGTGGTGACGAGGGCGAGCGTGGCAACGGCGAGTGCGATGCGCTTCATGTGTGGGTCTCTCCTTGGTTGAGATCGACTGTCTGTGGGATTACGGCGCGAGCGCCGGCGTGGCCTCGGCCGCGTGCTCCGCGGCGCGTGTCTGGAACGTGCCCGTGAGGATGGGCACCGCGACCTTCACGAGGACCGTGAAGACCAGGAACCCGACACCGAACACGCCGGCAGCGACGGACCACTCGGTGGCGGTGGGCCGGTACTCGTAGATTTCACCGAGCGTGTCTGGCGTCATCCCGGGGATCACGAGGCCCATGCCCTTCTCGATGTAGCACCCCGCCCAGATGAGCAGGCACCCGACGTTGAGCCCGACGAAGCTCTTCCGGCTCTTCGGGACGAGGAACAGGAAGAACGAGATAAGGTTGCAGGCGAGCGCGAGCCACGCGAACGGCACGAGCGCCTTGTGCTCGCCGATCCCGCTCCAGAGGTACTGGGTGAAGACCAGGTGCTCCGTCGCCGAGTAGTACTCCTTGAAGACCTCGGCCCCGAGCAGGAACAGGTTGATGAACATCGCGTAGGACATGAGCTCGGCGATCTTGTGGATCGCCTCGTCCTTGATGTCGATCTTCGTCGTCTTCCGCAGCACCTGGAACAGGATGAGCATCACCGCGGGGCCGGAGCAGAAGGCCGAGGCGATGAACCGGGGCGCCAGGATCGAGGCGTTCCAGTAGGGGCGCGAGGCCATGCCGTTGTAGAGGAACGCCGTCACGGTGTGGATCGAGACCGCCGCAGGGATCGAGAAGAGGACGAGGGGGACCACGATCTTCTTGTTGTAGTG
>JBJMQK010000557.1:0-4015 GCA_045802735.1 Anaeromyxobacteraceae bacterium
CGACGGGCTCGCCGTGGAGCTCGTCTACGAGGGCGGGGTCCTCGTCCAGGGTTCCACCCGTGGTGACGGGGTGAACGGCGAGGACGTCACGGCGAACCTGCGCACGGTGGGGAGGCTCCGCGCGAACCGCGGGGTCCCGGAGCGGCTGCAGGGCGCCGCGCCGCCGCGCCTCGAGGTGCGCGGCGAGGTGCTGCTCTTCAAGGAGCACTTCGCGGCCATGAACCGCGTCATCACCAAGGCGGGTGGAGAGCCCTTCGCGAACCCGCGCAACGCGGCGGCGGGCTCCTTGCGCCAGCTCGACCACCGCATCACCGCCACGCGGCCGCTCTCCTTCATCGCCTACGAGGCGCTCGTGGCGGGGCCGGAGCGCGGCGGCTCCGCCGACGCGCGGGCGGAGGCGAAGCCGGAGTACAAGATCACCCCCTGGCGCAGCCACTGGGACAAGCTGCAGCAGCTCGCCGCGTGGGGCTTCGACGTGAACGCCGAGAACCGCCTCTGCCTCGGCATGGCCGAGGTGAAGGCCTATCGCGATCGCATGGCGCAGCACCGCTTCGAGCTGCCCTACGACACCGACGGCGTGGTGGTGAAGGTGGACGACCTCGACCTGCGCCGGCGCCTCGGCGCCGCCTCGAAGTTCCCGCGCTGGGCCGCCGCGTTCAAGTACCCGCCGCAGGAGGAGGCGACCCGGGTGAAGGAGATCTGGGCGTCGGTGGGCCGCACCGGGATCCTCACGCCGGTCGTCGAGGTCGAGCCGGTGCAGCTCTCCGGCGCGACGGTGTCGCGCGCGACGCTCCACAACGAGGACGAGATGCGCCGGAAGGACATCCGGCAGGGCGACTGGGTGCTCATCCGGCGCGCCGGCGAGGTCATCCCGGAGGTCGTGAAGTCCTTGCCCGAGCGGCGCACCGGCGACGAGGTCGCCTTCGTCTTCCCGCAGACATGCCCGGTGTGCGGCGCGCGCGTGGTGCGCGAGGAGGGGGAGAAGGTCTACCGCTGCACCGGGTCCGCGTGTCCGGCGCAGCTCGTCGGGCGCCTCACGCACTTCGCCCAGCGGCGCGCGATGGACGTCGACGGCCTCGGCGAGAAGCTCGCGGCCGCGCTCGTCGAGAAGGGCCTCGTGAAGGACTTCGCCGACCTGTACGGGGTGCCGTTCGAGGAGTGGCAGCGCGCCTTCAGCCGGCCGCGCAAGGTCGACGCGGCCGCGGGCAAGAAGCCGGAGCTCCCCGAGAAGAGCGCGCAGAACATGGTCGAGAACCTCGCGCGCTCGAAGAACACGACGCTGCGGCGCTTCCTGTACGGACTCGGGATCCCGCAGGTCGGCGAGGCCACGGCGACGGCGCTCGCCCGGCACTTCGGAGATGCCGAGCGCTTCCTCGCGGCGAGCGAGGAGGAGCTGACGGCGGTGCGCGACGTGGGCGAGGAGACGGCGCGCCAGATCCGCGCCTGGACGGCGGAGCCGCAGAACGCCGCCGTGGTGCGGAGGCTCCTCGCTGCCGGGGTCGTCCCCGCGCCGGAACCCGCGGTGCAGGGCGGCGCGTTCGCCGGGAAGACGGTCGTCCTCACCGGCACGCTGGCGCGGCGCTCGCGCGAGGACGCCAAGGCGGAGATCGAGCGGCGCGGCGGGAAGATCTCCGGGTCCGTGTCGCGGAGGACCGACCTCGTCGTCGCCGGCGAGGATGCCGGGTCGAAGCTCAAGAAGGCGCAGGAGCTCGGCGTGCGCATCGTGACCGAGGAGGAGCTCGACGCGATGCTCCTGGGGGAGGCGGCCGGTGGGTGACCGCGCGCGCGTTCGCGTCGTCATCAGCGGCCGCGTGCAGGGGGTCGCGTTCCGGGCGCACGCCGCGGACGAGGCGGCCCGGCTCGGCGTCACCGGATGGGTCGCCAACCTCGCCGACGGGCGCGTCGAGGCGGTCGCGGAGGGCGACCGCCCGGCGGTCGAGGCCTTCGTCGCCTGGTGTCGGCGGGGACCCCGCTACGCGCAGGTGGACCGCGTGGAGGAGGCGTGGGAGGAGCACCGGGGCGAGTTCGCCTCGTTCGACGTGCGGCACGGGTCCTGACGGCGTATGAGCAACGCCTCGCGCTTGTGCCGCGCGATCGCGTTGTGTTACGGCATCCGACCCCGGCCGCGCGAGCGGACGGGCCACCCTCACGGCGGGTCACTGGCGGCTCGAACCCGCCGCCCGGCGCCCATGGACGACCGCTCCAACTCCGCCCTCGACGAGCTGATCCTCCGCGCGCAGAAGCCCTCCCGCTACGTCGGCTGCGAGTTCGGCAGCATCGGGAAGGACCTCGCGAAGGCGCGTGTGCGCTTCGCCCTCGCCTTCCCCGACACGTACGAGGTCGGGATGTCGAATCTCGGGTTCCGGCTGCTCTACCACGCGCTCAACGACCGCGACGCGGTGGCGTGCGAGCGCGTGTTCCTGCCCTGGCCCGACATGGACGCGATGCTGCGCGACGCGCGGCTGCCGCTCTTCACGCTCGAGTCGCGCGCGCCGGTGCGCGACTTCGACGTGCTCGGGATCACGCTGCAGTTCGAGCTCTGCTACACGAGCGTCCTCGCGCTCCTCGACCTCGCCGGGATCCCGCTCCTCGCGGCGGAGCGCGGCGCGCAGGACCCCATCGTGCTCGGCGGCGGCCCGTGCGCCATGAACCCCGAGCCGGTGGCCGACTTCTTCGACGCCTTCGCCGTCGGTGAGGGCGAGGAGGTCGTGCACGAGATCGCGGACGCGGTCGCCGCGTGGAAGGGCTCTGGCGCCTCGCGCGCCGACCTCCTGCGGGCCCTCGCCGCGATCGACGGCGTGTACGTGCCGTCGCTGTTCGCGCCGCGCTACGATCCGGCGACGCGCGCGCTCGCGGCCATGGAGCCGCTCCTCGCCGGCTACGAGAAGGTCGAGCGCCGGGTGATGCCCGACCTCGACGCGCTCTCGACGTCGGCCTACGAGCGGCCGCTCGTCCCGTTCATGCAGACGGTCCACGACCGCCTGCCCATCGAGCTGCAGCGCGGCTGCACCCGCGGCTGCCGCTTCTGCCAGGTGGGCATGATCACGCGCCCCACGCGGCAGCGCGATCCGAAGAACGTGCTGCGCATCGCGGAGACGGGGCTCGCGGCGTCGGGCTACGAGGAGGTGGGGCTCCTCTCGCTCTCCTCCGGCGACTACGCCAGCCTGAACGGGCTCCTCGACGACTTCCTCGCGCGCTGGGAGGGCGAGCGCATCGCGATGTCGCTGCCGTCGCTCCGCACGGAGACGATGAACGACGCGCTGGCGCAGAAGATCGGGCGCATCCGCAAGACGGGGTTCACGCTCGCGCCCGAGGCCGCGACCGAGCGCATGCGCGCCGTGATCAACAAGGGCAACCGCGAGGAGGACCTCCTCCGCGCCGTCGACTCGATCTTCAAGAACGGCTGGTCGCTCCTCAAGCTGTACTTCATGATCGGGCTCCCCGAGGAGACCGACGCCGACGTCGCCGCCATCGCGCACCTCGCGAGGAAGTCGCTCGCCGCGGCGCGCCGCGCGCTGCCGAAGGGGCAGGGCTCGGCGCAGATCAACCTCGGCGCCTCCACGTTCGTCCCGAAGCCGTTCACGCCGTTCCAGTGGGAGCCGATGATCGGCCCCGACGAGACGCGCAGGCGGCAGGCCATCATCACGGCCGAGCTCGGCGGCCGCCACGGCGCGATCCAGTTCAAGCCGCACGACGCGCGCGCCGCCTCGATCGAGGGCGCGCTCGCGCTCGGCGACCGCCGCGTCGGGACGGCGGTGCTGCACGCGTTCCGCCACGGCGCGAAGCTCGACGGGTGGAGCGAGCACTTCGACGAGGCGCGCTGGAGCGAGGCGTTCCGGGAGATGGAGCGCGTCCACGGCGTCGGGCTCGAGTTCTTCGCCTACCGCCGGCGCCGGCTCGACGAGGTCCTCCCCTGGGATCGCATCGACTGCGGCGTGACGAAGCCATACCTCCAGAAGCAGCTCGCGGCGGCGCGCGCGGGCGCCGAGGTCGTCGACTGCGTGCTCGCCCCCTG
>JBJMQK010000564.1:0-8396 GCA_045802735.1 Anaeromyxobacteraceae bacterium
CCCGTACGAGTGGACGGCGGAGGCCTTCGACTGGCCGTCGATGGGCCTCGCCTACGACGCCTTCCTCGTCTCCGGCACGCCGCGCGGCCGCGGCGGCGCGCACCTCGTCGCGCACGCCGAGCCGGTGGCGCGCGGCGGCGCGTTCACGCTCTGGCGGCCGAAGGGCGGTTTGACCGGCCGCCCCGCTTCCTCTAGATAGGCCCGCACCTATGAAGATCGTCGCAGTGAAGGGCATGAACGACGTCCTCCCCGCCGCCGTCGCGCGCTGGCAGGAGATGGAGCGCGTCGCGCGCGAGGTGTTCGCGCTCTACGGCTACCGCGAGGTGCGCACCCCCATCGTCGAGCCCGCGGCGCTGTTCTCGCGCGGCGTCGGCGAGGCGACCGACATCGTGAAGAAGGAGATGTACGTCTTCGAGGACAAGGGCGAGGAGATGCTGGCGCTCCGGCCCGAGGGCACCGCCTCGACGGTGCGCGCGTACATCGAGCACGGCTGCCACGTCGAGGGCCTCCAGAAGTGGTTCTACATGGGGCCGATGTTCCGGCGCGAGCGCCCGCAGAAGGGGCGCTACCGCCAGTTCCACCAGATCGGCTGCGAGTGCTTCGGCGTCGCCGAGCCCGGGATCGACGTCGAGCAGATCGCGATGCTGGACGACTACCTCGGCCGCCTCGGCGTGCGCGCCGACCTCAAGATCAACAGCGTCGGCGACGCGCAGTGCCGCCCGGCGTACCTCGCCGACCTCCGCGCCTGGCTCACCGCGCGGAAGGACCGCCTCTGCGCCGACTGCAACGACCGCATCGAGCGGAACCCGCTGCGCGTGCTCGACTGCAAGGTCGAGACGTGCCAGCCGGTGCTCGCGGAGGCGCCGCGCCTCCTCGATCGGCTCTGCGACGGCTGCCGCGCCCACTTCGACGCGGTGAAGGGCGGGCTCGAGGCGCTCGGCGTGAAGTACCGCGTCGACGCGCGCCTCGTGCGCGGCCTCGACTACTACGTCCGCACCGCCTACGAGTTCGCGAGCGACGCGCTCGGCGCGCAATCGGCGGTGGCGGGCGGCGGCCGGTACGACGGGCTCGTCGAGACGCTCGGGGGTCAGCCCACGCCCGGCATCGGCTTCGCGCTCGGCGAGGAGCGGCTCGCGCTCATCCTCGACGCGCTCGGCCGCAAGGCGCCGGAAGCGCATCCGGCGGTGTTCTTCGTCGCCGCCGACGAGGCCGGCGCGCGCGAGGCGCTCGTCCGCGCCCGCGCCCTGCGCCAGGCGGGGATCGCCTGCGAGGTGGACGCGCGCGGCGGCAAGATGGCGCGCCAGTTCAAGCACGCCGAGCGCGTCGGCGCGCGCTACGCGGTCGTGCTCGGCGGCAACGAGGTCGCGACCGGGCAGGCGAAGCTCAAGGATCTCGCGACGCGCGAGGAGACGCCGATCGCGCTCGACGACCTGGTGAAGCGGTTCGCGAAGGGGTAGCCCTTCGCCCTTCGCGTCGAAGGACGAAGGCGGAACCGTGCCGCGACCTCGCCTGATCCTCATCGCCGGCCCCACCGCCTCCGGCAAGACCTCCCTCGCCATCGACCTCGCCCGCCGCCTCGGCGGCGAGATCGTCCCCGCCGACTCGCAGCAGGGGGACCGCGGGCTCGACGTCGGGACCGCCACGCCGACGGCGGAGGAGCGCGCCGCCGCGCCGCACCACCTCCTCGACGTGGTCGACCCGGGGGAGGGGATGGACGCGTCGCGCTTCGTCGCGCTCGCGGACGCCGCCATCGCCGGGATCCAGGCGCGCGGCCGCGTGCCCATCGTGGCGGGCGGCACCGGGCTCTACGTCCGCGCGCTCCTGCACGGCGTCGCCGCCGCGCCGGGCCGCGACCCCGCGCTCCGGGCGACGCTCGAGGCGGAGGCCGCCCGCGACGGGCGCCCGGCGCTGCACGCCCGGCTCGCCGCGGTCGACCCCGGCGCCGCGGCGAGGATCGGCCCGAACGACCTCGTCCGCATCGTGCGCGCGCTCGAGATCGCGGCAGCGGGACGGACGCAGAGCGAGGTCTTCGCCGAGCACCGCTTCGCGGAGGCGCGCTACCCGGCCCGCCTCCTCGCGCTCGACCCGCCGCGCGAGGTGCTGCACGCGCGCATCGCCTCGCGCGTCGCGCGCATGTTCGACGGCGGCCTCCTCGCCGAGGCGGAGGCCCTGCGCGCGCGCTTCGGGGAGGCCCTCCCGGCGAAGCTCCCCATCGGCTACGCCGAGGCCGCGGCGCTCCTCGCCGGCGCCCTCGATCGCGCGGAGGCGGTGCGGCGCGTGGAGGTCGCGCACCGGCGTTACGCGCGCCGCCAGGTGATCTGGCTCCGCCGCGAGCGCGACGTGGCGTGGCTCGCGCCGCCCTTCGACGCAGCGGCGCTCGCCAAAGCGCTGGGAGAGTGGCAATCGGGGTCGTAGCGGCGGGCTCGCCGCACTGCGGCACCTCGCGCCCCGGGCGCGGTCGGGCGGTGTGTGCGAGGCCAGAAACGTCGTGCTATAAGCGCGCCCAACCATGGCCCGACCTGCCTACGTCATCGAGTTCGAGCGCCCGCTCATCGCGCTCGAGTCCAAGATCGCGGAGCTGAAGCAGCTCTCCGGTGGCGCCGCCGTCGACTTCACCGAAGAGATCGTGAAGCTCGAGAAGAAGGCGAAGAAGCTCCAGGCCGAGATCTTCAACGACCTCACGCCCTGGCAGATCGTCCAGGTCGCGCGGCACCCGAACCGGCCCTACTTCCTCGACTACCTCGGCCTCCTCTTCACCGACTTCTTCGAGCTCGAGGGCGATCGGCGCTTCGCCGCGGATCACGCCATCGTCGGCGGGTTCGCGAAGCTCGACGGCGAGCCGGTGGTGGTCATGGGCCAGCAGAAGGGGCGGAACACGAAGGAGAACATGTTCCGCAACTTCGGCATGGTCCGGCCGGAGGGTTACCGCAAGGCGCGCCGCCTCTTCGACCTCGCCGAGCGCTTCAAGAAGCCGGTCATCACCTTCATCGACACCCCCGGCGCCTACCCGGGCATCGGCGCGGAAGAGCGCGGCCAGGCCGAGGCGATCGCGGTGAACCTCGAGGTGATGTCGTCGCTCCGCGTCCCGTCGATCTCGATCGTGATCGGCGAGGGGGCGTCGGGCGGCGCCATCGGCATCGGCGTGACGAACCGCATCCTCATGCTCGAGTACGCCTGGTACAACGTCATCTCGCCGGAGAGCTGCAGCTCGATCCTCTACCGCGACGCGACGAAGGCGCAGAAGAGCGCCGAGGCGCTGAAGCTCACCGCGCGCGACCTCCAGCGCTTCGGCATCATCGACGACATCGTGCGCGAGGCGCCGGGCGGCGCGCACCGCGACCTCGCCGAGACCGCCGCGAACGCGCACGCCGCGATCCGCCGCCACCTCGACGAGCTGAAGGAGCTGTCGCCGGAGGCGCTCGTGAAGGACCGCTACGAGAAGTTCCGCGCCATGGGCGCCTTCACCACCGCGCGCGCCGCCGCCGAGAGGTAGCCGATGCCCACCGTCCCGCCCTACGTCGCGTCGCTCACGCCGTACGTCCCCGGCAAGCCCATCGAGGAGGTCGAGCGCGAGTACGGCGTCTCGAACGTCGCGAAGCTCGCCTCGAACGAGAACCCGCTCGGCCCCTCGCCGAAGGCGCTCGCCGCCGCGCGCGAGGCCGCCGCGAAGGTGCACCTCTACCCCGACGGCAGCGCCTTCTACCTGCGCACCGCCCTCGCGCAGAAGCTCGGGGTGACGATCGACGAGGTCGCCGTCGGCAACGGCTCGAACGAGCTCCTCGAGCTCCTCGTCCGCACCTTCGTCGCCGACGGCGAGGAGGTCCTCACCTCCGCGAACAGCTTCGTCGTGTACCGGCTCGCGTCGCAGGCGCACGGCCGCGCCTGCGTCGAGGCGCCGATGCGGGAGCACCGCTACGACCTGCGCGCGATCGCCGAGCGCCTCTCGCCGCGGACGAAGCTCATCTTCCTCGCGAACCCCGATAACCCGAACGGCACCTACTTCACCGAGCGCGAGCTGCTCGCCTTCCTCGACGCGGTGCCGAAGCACGTGCGCGTCGTGCTCGACGAGGCGTACATCGAGTTCGTCGACGCGAGCGACTTCCCCGACGGCCTGCGCCTGCGCCAGGGCCGCCCGAACCTCGTCACCTGCCGCACGTTCTCCAAGATCTACGGCCTCGCCGGCCTGCGCCTCGGCTACCTCGTGGCGAGCCCGGAGGTCGTCGGCTATCTCGATCGCGTGCGCGCGCCGTTCAACACGAGCCTCGTCGCGCAGGCGGCGGGCGTCGCCGCGCTCTCCGACGACGCCCATCTGAAGAGGAGCCGCGCGCTGGTGGCGAGCGAGCGGCCGTTCCTCGCCGACGGCCTCCGCGCGCTCGGCGCCACGGTGTGGCCGTCGCAGACGAACTTCCTCCTCGCCGACTTCCCCGGCCGGGCGGGGAAGGAGCTGTTCGAGGGCCTGCTGCGCGAGGGCGTCGTGGTGCGGCCGATGGGCGGCTACGGCTTCCCCACGGCGCAGCGGATCACCTTCGGCCTGCGCGCCGAGAACGAGAAGTTCCTCGCCGCGCTGAAGAGGATCCTCGCGAGGTGATGCAGGGCCGCCCCTTCATCGTGGCCATCGACGGGCCCGCCGGCGCCGGCAAGAGCACCGCGGCCCGGCGCCTCGCGGCGCGCCTCGGCTTCGCGATGGTGGACACCGGCGCGATCTACCGGGCGGTCGCGCTCGCCGCGAGCCGCGCCGGGATCGCCTACGACGACGACGCCGCGCTCGCGCCGCTCCTCGCGACGGTGCACATCGCGTTCGAGGCGCCGCCGCCCGGCGAGCCGCTCGGCTCGCAGAAAGTGCTGCTCGGCGGCGAGGACGTGTCGCAGGCGATCCGCACGCCGGCGATGTCGCTCGGCGCGAGCGCCGTCTCGGCGCGCCCGGTCGTGCGCTCGGCGCTGCTCGAGCTGCAGCGGCGGCTGGCGGCCGCGCCGTCGAACCGCGGCGCCGTGCTCGAGGGGCGCGACATCGGGACCGTGGTCTTCCCGGACGCCGACGCCAAGTTCTTCCTCACGGCCGCCCCCGAGGTGCGCGCCCAGCGCCGCTATGCCGAGCTCCAGGCGAAGGGCGGCAAGGAGACGCTCGCCGAGGTGCTCGCCGACCAGACGAAGCGCGATCGCGACGACTCCGCGCGCGCGGTCGCGCCCCTGCGCCCCGCCGACGATGCGCTCATCTTCGACTCCTCGCGGATGGACCTCGAGGCGGTGGTCGAGGCGTTCGCGCGCGCCGTGGCGGCCCGCCTTTCCGCGGGTGCGCCGGCGAGCTAGGATCCCTCGCGATGGAACCCTCCGAGCGCGTCTACGGGCCGAAGGAGTGCGGGTCGTGCCGGCTCTGGCGCGCTATCTCCGAGGACGCGCGCGGTCCCGTCGGCCCGTGCCGCCTCATGGTGCGGACCGGCGACTTCCCCGGCACCGCCCCGATCTGCGAGCGCTACCTCGCCCGCGACGCCGCCGTCCCGACCCGCCCGCTGAACTCCGCGCCCTCCCGGCGCCCGTCCGCGGCGGCGCCGCTCGTCCGTCACGGCGCCGAGGCGCGCACGCTCACCGTCGTCCCGACCGTCCGGGTCGACCTCCCCGAGGAGATCCTCTCCATGACCCGCGAAGAGTTCGCCCAGGCGATCCGCGACGTGCTGCGCGAGGAGACGCAGCACGTGGCGCTCGCGCCCAAGTGGGAGGGTGGGATGCTCGTCCTCAAGCCGCGCGACCCGCAGCTGCAGCCCAAGGAGATCCCGCTCGACCAGCTCCTCCACAAGGTCGTGATGATCCGCGATCGGCTGCGCGTGCTCGAGCAGCGCATCAACGCGAACGAGAAGCTCACCGACGCGGAGAAGGTGGACATGCAGTCGTACGTGACGAAGTGCTACGGCTCGCTCACGACCTTCAACGTCCTCTTCCGGGACGAGCGCGATCGCTTCGTCGGCGAGAAGGGGACGGGGTAGGCGGACGAGCATGGATCCCGAACACACGAGCGGGATGCCGCGCCGCGGCCGGGCGGTTACATTTCGCGCGCGCAGCCTGGCGCCGGGAGGATCATGGAAGTCAAGATCGCGAGGACGGCAGGGTTCTGCTGGGGCGTTCGCCGCACCGTCGACAAGGTGATGGAGGTCGCGGGCACGGCCGGCGGCCCCGTCGTCACGCTCGGGCCGGTGATCCACAACCCGCAGGCCGTCGAGCGGATGCGCGAGAAGGGCGTCGAGACGGTGAACGCGGTCGGCGAGATCGCGGACGGCACGACGGTGGTCGTGCGCACGCACGGCGCGGTGAAGAGCGAGATGGAGGCGGCGAAGGCGCGCGGCCTCGACGTCGTCGACGGGACGTGCCCGTACGTGAAGTACCCGCAGGCCATGGCGCAGCGGCTCTCGGCCGAGGGGTACCACCTCGTCGTCGTCGGCGACGCGAACCACGCGGAGATCAAGGGCGTCGTGTCCTACGCGCAGGGCCCGTACACCGTGGTGAAGCCCGGAGGGCCCGTCCCGGAGATCAAGGCGCGGAAGGTGGCGGTCGTGGTGCAGACGACCTGCATCGGCGCCGACTTCGAGCGGGTCGTCGGCGCGCTGGCGCTGCGCCACAAGGAGGTCCGGGCGGTGAACACCATCTGCTACGACACCGACGAGCGTCAGCAGGACGCCCGCGGCGTCGCGCGCGAGGTGGACGCCGTCGTGGTGGTCGGCGGGAAGAACAGCGCCAACACGCGCCACCTCGCCGAGATCTGCCGCGAGATCCAGCCGCGGACCTGGCACGTGGAGACGGAGGCCGAGCTGTGCCCCGAGTGGTTCACCGGCTGCTCCGTGGTCGGCGTCAGCGCCGGCGCCTCGACGCCGGACTGGGTCATCGAGCGGGTCGCCGAGCGCCTGCGCACGCTGGGCGAGCCGGCGGCCATCCCGGCGGCGCATGTGTCTTGACGCCCGAAAATCGGGCGTGTAGGGTCCGCGGCTCCTATTTCGTGGCCGGATAAACCGGCGTGGGCCCTCCGCTTTGCTCCCCGGACGGCGGGCCGAAACCACAACCAGGGGTGAAGCAGACTTCCGCCAGCGCAAGTCGGTCTTCCCGCCCTCGCGCCGGCGCCAGCCCGCCATTTTGGAACGTCAATCGATGGAGAATCAGACCACCCTTCCGACCGAAAACACCGACAGTGAAGACTTTGCCACGATGTTCGCCCAGAGCGAGGCGCGTGGCGGCCAGATCGAAGAGGGCAAGGTCGTCAGCGGGACCGTGATCCAGCTGACGAAGGACTACGCCGTCATCGACATCGGCTACAAGTCCGAGGGCCAGGTGCCCATCAACGAGTTCCAGCCCGCGCCCGGGCAGGAGCCGGCGGTCAAGGTGGGCGACAAGGTCGAGGTGCTCGTCGAGTCCCGGGAGAATGACACCGGGATGGTCGTCCTCTCCAAGGAGAAGGCCGACAAGATGCGCATCTGGGACGAGATCTCCGCCGCGTGCGAGCGCGACGAGCTCGTCGAGGGCATGATCGTCGGCCGCGTCAAGGGTGGACTCTCCGTCGACATCGGCGTGAAGGCGTTCCTCCCGGGCTCGCAGGTCGACATCCGTCCGGTGCGCAACCTCGACAAGCTCATCGGCGAGAAGTTCAAGTTCAAGGTCATCAAGTTCAACAAGAAGCGCGGCAACATCGTCCTCTCGCGGCGCGTGCTGCTCGAGAAGGAGCGCGAGGAGCTGAAGAAGGAGACGCTGAAGAACCTGAAGGAAGGCGCCATCCTCAAGGGCGTCGTGAAGAACCTGACGGACTACGGCGCCTTCATCGACCTCGGCGGCATCGACGGCCTCCTCCACGTCACCGACATGAGCTGGGGCCGCATCGGCCACCCGTCGGAGATGTTCGAGGTCGGCCAGGAGGTCCGCGTCGTCGTCCTGAAGTTCGACCCCGCCTCCGAGCGCGTCTCCCTGGGCCTCAAGCAGATCCAGGAGGACCCGTGGCACCGCGCCGACGAGAAGTATCCGATCGGCTCGCGCGTCGGCGGCAAGGTCGTGTCGCTCACCGACTACGGCGCGTTCATCGAGCTCGAGCAGGGCGTCGAGGGCCTCGTCCACGTCAGCGAGATGAGCTGGACGAAGCGCGTGAAGCACCCCTCGAAGCTCGTCAACGTGGGCGACAAGGTCGAGGCGGTGGTCCTCGACATCGACCCGAAGGCGAAGCGGATCAGCCTCGGCATGAAGCAGATCGAGGCGAACCCGTGGACGCTGCTCGAGGACAAGTACCCGATCGGCTCGATCATCCGCGGCGAGATCCGGAACGTCACCGACTTCGGCGTCTTCGTCGGCGTCGAGGAGGGCATCGACGGCCTGGTGCATGTCTCCGACATCTCCTGGAACGAGCGCATCAAGCACCCGGGCGAGAAGTT
>JBJMQK010000573.1:0-4269 GCA_045802735.1 Anaeromyxobacteraceae bacterium
GGCGGCCTCCGCGCCGAGTTCTGGCAGGACGACGGCCTCGACGGCCGGCCCGACGTGACCCGCGTCGACGCACAGGTGGCGCTCTCGGCGGGGTTCTTCGACTATCCGAGCGTCAGCGCGTCCTCGATCGCCCAGCTCCCCTCGTCGTTCGCGCTCACCCGCTTCTCGGCGCGGTGGGCGGGGACGCTCACCGCGCCGGCGACGGGCGACTACACGTTCGAGCTGACGAGCCGCGGCCGCGGCTCGCTCCAGCTCGACGGCGCGCTCGTCCTCTCCGCGGGGCAGGCGCACGGGCTCGCCACGTCGTCGGCGAGCGTCCACCTCTCGGCCGGAGAGCCGCACGACCTGCGGGTGGAGTACGCCGCCGCTTCGGACGACATCGGGGAGGAGGTGGACGTCGGCGGCGAGGTGAAGCTCGGGTGGCGGCCGCCGTCGGGGACCGTCTCGCCCGCGGTCCGCGACGCGGCGGCGCTCGCGGGCGCGTCCGACGTTGCGGTCGTCGTGGCGCGTGACTACGGGACCGAGGAGCGCGACCGGGCCGAGCTCGCGCTCCCGAACGACCAGGACGCGCTCATCCGGGCGGTCGCGGCGGCGAACCCGCGGACGATCGTCGTCCTCACGACGGGTCAACCGGTCGCCATGCCCTGGCTCGCGGAAGTGCCCGCGGTCGTGGAGGCGTGGTACCCGGGGCAGGAGCAGGGAAACGTCGTCGCGCGCGTCCTCTTCGGCGACGTGAACCCGTCGGGGAAGCTTCCGATCACGTTCCCGCGCGCGCTCGAGAGCACGCCCACCGGATCGTCGCCCGGCGTCACCTCGGACGGTCAGGGCCCGCGCGCGACGTATTCCGAGAGCCTCCTCGTGGGGTACCGGTGGTACGACGCCACCGGCGCCGAGCCGCTCTTTCCGTTCGGCTTCGGGCTGTCGTACACCGAGTTCCAGTACGACGCGCTCGCGGTCGAGGCGCCGTCCCGCGTGAGCTTCACCCTGAGGAACGCGGGCAGCCGCGCCGGCGCCGAGGTGGCGCAGGTCTACGTGGGGCGCTGTCCGGGAGACGCCGCGGCGCCGCCGCAGGCGCTCGCCGGGTTCGCGAAGGTGCAGCTCGCGCCCGGGGAGAGCCGCAGGGTGACGGTGGAGCTCGCCGCGAAGTCGCTGTCCTCGTGGAGCGCCGACGCGCATGCCTGGACGACGCCGGCGTGCGAACGGCCGGTGGTGGTCGGGGGCTCGTCGCGCGATCCGCGGCTCACCGGGACGCTGCCGCGCCCGGGGGGTGCTCCTTCGCCCGTGAGTCCGCCCGCCTCCGCCCGACCTGGCTGCGGGCACGGCGACGCCGGCGACGCGGCGGCGACCGGGCTCGCGCTCGCACTGCTGCTGCGGCGCCGCCGCGGGCGCGGCGCGATCGGACCATGCGTCGACTAAAACCCCACTTAGGGCTCGTCTCGCATCGCCCGAGCGCGCACGGTTTGAGGGCATGCCAGCACCCGCGAAGATCACGCGCCCCGCCCTCCCCAAGGTGGTGGAGCGAAAGGGACTCTTCGCGCGCCTCGACGAGGCCTCGCGAGCCGCACGCGCGGTATGGATCTCGGGGCAGCCCGGCGCCGGGAAGACGACGCTCGTCGCGAGCTATGTCGCCGCGCGCGAGGTGCGCTGCATGTGGTACCGCGTCGACGCGTCGGATGGCGACGTCGCGACGCTCTTTCACTACCTCGGGCTCGCCGCGCTCGCCGCGGGGCGGAGCCACCGGCCGCTCCCCGCCTTCACAGGCGGCGGCGGCGGCGAGGTGGCGGCGTTCGCGCAGAGCTTCTTCCGGGAAGCGTGGGCCCGGGTGCGCCCGCGCTTCGCGGTCGTGCTCGACGACTACCACGAGGCGCCGGCCGACTCGCCGTTCCACGCCGCGGTGCGCGAGGCGATCGCCGAGCTGCCCGCGCGCGCCTCCCTGCTCGTCCTGAGCCGCGAGGACCCGCCGCCGTCGCTGGCGCGCCTCGTCGTGAACGGGACGGTCGAGGTCATCGCCGCGGACGAGCTGCGGCTCACCGCGGAGGAGGCGGCCGAGATCGCCGCGCTGCGCTCGCCTGCGCACGCGCAGCGCGAAGCCGCGTCCCTCAACGAGCGCGTGCACGGCTGGGCGGCGGGGCTCGTCCTCATGCTCGCGCGGCCCCGCGGCGCGACGATGGCGACGCCGCCCTCGGCCGACTCGCCCGGCGAGGTGCTCTCGGAGTATTTCGCCGGCGAGGTCCTCGACCGGGCCGACGCCGCGACCCGCAAGGTGCTCCTCGAGACGGCGCTCCTGCCCAAGGTCACGGCGAGCGACGCCGAGCAGCTCACGGGCGTCCGCCGCGCGGGCGCGACGCTCGCCGCGCTCGCCCGGCGCGGGTACTTCGTCACCCGCGCCGTCGGCCAGGAGGCGACCTACGAGTATCACCCGCTGTTCCGGGTGTTCCTGCGCGCCCACGCCGAGCAGGAGCTGCCGCCGGCGCGGCTGCGCGCGCTCCGCGTCGCCGCCGCCGGGCGGCTGCGCGCCCGCGGCCAGATCGACGACGCCCTCGAGCTGCTCTCGGCCGCCGGCGCCTGGGACGAGCTCGCGGCGCTCGTGCTCGGCGAGGCTCCGGTGCTCTGCAAGGAGCGCCGCGTCGCGACGCTGCTGCGCTGGCTCCGGACGCTGCCGCCCGACGTCGCCGCGCGCGAGCCCTGGATCGGGTACTGGACGGGGTCGTGCATCGCCCCCGACGCGCCCGCCGCCGCGCGCGCGCTGCTGGAGCGTGCGTTCCAGCAGTTCGCCGACGCGCGCGACGCGCGCGGCCTGTACCAGACCTGGGCGGCGATCGTCGAGACCGCGATGTACGAGTGGTCGGAGTTCGCCCCGCTCGACCGCTGGATCTCCACGCTCGACCGGCTCCGCCGCGAGCTCCCCGTCCCGGACGCCGCGATCGAGGCGCGCGTCGCCGCGAGCGAGCTCGACGCGCGCATCGCGCGGCAGCCGGGCGACTCCGCGGTGCGCGCCTGCGAGGAGCGCCTGCGCGCGATCGCGATGGAGAGCCACGGCCGCACGAGCCACCTCGAGGTCGCGGCCCAGCTCGTCGTGTATCACTCCTGGTGGGGCGATCACGACCGGCTGCGCGCCCTCCTGCGCGAGTTCGAGCGCGCCGCCGCGCTCACGCGCGACCCGCTGAGCGCCACGGCGTGGCACCACGCCGAGGCGGTGTTCTACGCGCTCACCGGCGACGCGGCGCGCTCCGCGGCGGCGCTCGACGCGGCGTTCGAGGCCTCGCGCTCCGGGGGGCTCCACCTGTGGGACCTGCGGCTGCGGGCGCAGGGCGTCCGGACGGCGGTGCTCCGGGGCGATCTCGCGCGCGCCGAGGAGCACGTCGACGCGATGCGCGCGGTGCTCGACCCGGGCCGCCGCGCGCACGTCGCCGTCTACCACCACGTGCGCGGCATGCTGCGCCTCTGGCAGGGCGATGCGCGCGCCGCCCGCGAGGACGGCGCGTTCGCCGTCGCGCGCGCCGACGAGACGGGGCACGCGCTCGTGCGCGGGCTCGCGCGCGTGACGCTCGGGCTGGCGGCGCTCTCGGAGGGCGGCGCCGGCGCGGCGCGCCGCTTGCGCGAGGCGGCGGCGTTCGCGTCGAGCATCCACAGCAGCTATCTCGCGTTCTGCGCGCTCCTGCCGCTCGCGGTGCACGAGCTCCAGCGCGGCGACGAGGCCGACGGCGAACGCCTGCTGCGCGACGCGTTCGCGCTCGCCCGCGCGAACGGGTTCGTGCACGACCCGTGGCTCGGCGGCGACGCCTTCGCCGTCGCCTGCGCGCGCGCGCTGCAGCGCGGGATCGAGGTCGAGTACGTGCGCCGGCTCGTGGTGGCGCGCGGCCTCGCGCGACCCGAGGGCGTCGGCGACGTCGACGCCTGGCCGTGGGCCGTCGAGCTGCGGACGCTCGGTCCGTTCGAGATCCGCCGCGACGGCGTCCCGCTGCGGTTCGCCGGCAAGGTCCAGCGCCGCCCGCTGATGCTGCTCAAGGTCCTCGTCGCGCTCGGCGGCGGCGACGTCGCGGAGGGCGACGTCACCGAGGCGCTCTGGCCCGACGCGGAGGGTGATGCGGCCCACCACTCGCTCGAGACCACGCTGTACAGGCTGCGCAAGCTGCTCGGTGTGGACGCGGTCGTGCAGTCGGAGCGCCGCTTGAGCCTGCCGCCGAGCCGCTGCTGGGCGGACGCCCTCGAGCTCGAGCGGCTCGTCGCCCGCGGCTCGGCGCTGTCGCGGCGCGGCGCGGGCGAGCG
>JBJMQK010000648.1:0-6677 GCA_045802735.1 Anaeromyxobacteraceae bacterium
GGCAGTAGTCCTGCCGCGCCGGCGCCTGCATCGCCATCCGGCCGCCCGGGCGGAGCGCGCGCCGGCACGCCGCGAGCGCGCGCGCCGTCTCCTTGAACCAGTGCAGGGCCGAGTTGCAGAAGACGACGTCGAAGGCCGCCGGCGGCAGCGCCTCCGGCGCTGGCTCGCTTCGCGAGCGGCCGCCGGCTTCGCACCTTCTGAACGGGGGCTCCGCCCCCGAACCCCCGCCAACTCCGGCCGCACCCGGCCCGTCGTGAGCGCGCGGATGCGTCGGGCGTGGTGGCCGGTCCCGCAGCCGAGGTCGAGGACGTCGTCCGCGGGCCCGATCGCCGCCAGGTCGAAGAGGATCTCGGCCGCGGCGCGCTGCGCGACCGAGTCGCGCTCGTAGCGCCGGGCGATGGCGCTGAAGTCGTTCCGGAACATGCGGCGGCGATCCTCGCACGTTTTTCGCCGTCGCCGCTGCGCCGCCGTGCCGTTATCCTCCCGCGCCATGGCGAACCGGGACCGCGTGTGTGCCGCGCTGGATTTCAACACCTGGGCGGCGGCCGAGCGCTTCGCGCGCGCGGTCGCGCCCGAGGTGGGGATGCTGAAGGTCGGGCTCGAGCTCTTCGCCGCGGAAGGGCCGCCCGCGGTGCGGGCCGCGGCCGCGCTCGGGCGCCCCGTCTTCCTCGACCTGAAGCTGCACGACATCCCCAACACGGTGGAGGGCGCCGCGCGCAGCGCCGCCGCGAGCGGCGCATCGCTCCTCACCGTCCACGCGAGCGGGGGTGAGGAGATGATGCGCGCCGCCGTCCGCGGCGCCGGACCGGGCGTCCGGATCCTGGCGGTCACCGTGCTCACGAGCCTCGACGCCGCGGCGCTCGCCGCCGTCGGGCTCGCCGGCTCGCCGGAGCATGCGGTCGTGCGGCTCGCCGCGCTCGCGGTCCGCGCCGGCGTCGCCGGGCTCGTCTGCTCTCCGCTCGAGGTCGCGGCGGTGCGCGCCGCGGTGGGCCCCGCCCCGCTCCTCGTCGTCCCCGGCGTGCGCCCCGCCGGCGCTGCGAAGGGGGATCAGGCGCGCGTCGCGACCCCGGCGGAGGCGGTGCGAGCAGGGGCCGACGTGCTGGTCGTGGGGAGGCCGCTCCGCGACGCGCCGGATCCGGCCGCGGCGGCGAGGCTGATCGCGGAGGGGCTGTGAGGACGAGGTGGGCGGGAGGGATGGTGGCGGTGTCGGTCGCGGTCGCGTGCGCGCAGGCGATCGCCGCCCCGACCGCGCCCCCGCCACCCTCCGTTCGCCCTGAGCGCAGCGAAGCGGAGTCGAAGGGCCCGACCCCGACCTCGAACGCGAACGCGACCTCGCCCCTGTCGCCGCCCCCCTCCGTTCGCCCTGAGCGTAGCGCCGCAGGCGCGGAGTCGAAGGGCGCCCCCGCCCCCGATCCCTCAGGCACCACCGCCCAGACCCGCTTCCCCCAGCTCGTCGCCTCCGTCGAGAAGGTCCTCGGTGCGCGGTTCTCCGCTCCCATCCCTGTCTCCGTCACCGACGACGCCGGGTTCGACGGCGCCGCGGCGGCGTCGGTGCGGGCGGTACCGGCGGCGCGCTGGGCGGAGCTGCGGCGGCTCCTCGTCGCGCTCGAGGCGATCGCCCCCGACGCAGACCTCGCCGCGCCGGCGGCCCGGCTGCGGGCGCGGAACGGGGTTGCCGTGTTCGACGCCTCGCGCGGCGCGCTCGTCCTGCGGCGCGCCGCGCTCGAGGCGAAGGGCGACGCCGCGGCGCAGGCGCGCGACGCGGTGATCGTGCACGAGCTGGCGCGGGCGCTCGACGCGCAGCGCGGGGCGGCCGCGCCCCCGGCCGCGCCGGACGGCGACGACGCGCGGGGGGCCGCGGAGCTGCTGCTCGACGGCGACGCCCAGCTCGCCACGCTGCGGGCCAGGAGCGGCGGCGCCTCGGATCGCGCCATCGCCGACGCCGTCGAGGGCGTGCGCGCTGCGGCGACGCGGGCGAGCGGCGACGCCTCGCCGTTCCTGAACGACGTCTTCGTCGCGTACGGGACCGACGGTGTGCTCCTCGCGGCGGCGCTCGAGCGCAGCGGCGGGCGAAGGCTCGTCGAGCGCGCCTTCGCGGCGCCTCCCGCCACGACGGAGCAGGCGCTTCACCCGGAGAAGTACCTCGCCGGCGAGCTGCCTTCGCGGCTCGCGCCCGCCGACGACGGCGCGCTGCGCGCGCGCGGTTACGCGGCGGTGCTGGAGCGCGGGCTCGGCGAGCTGGCGCTGCGCGCCTGGATCGGGCTCCGACTCGGGCACGACGCGGGTGAGGGCGCCGCCGCGGGGTGGGACGGCGATCGCGCGGTGCTGTACGCGAAGGCTGGCGCGCCGGACGCCGTCGTCTGGGCGAGCGCATGGGACACCGAGGCCGACGCCGCCGAGATCGAGGGCGCGGTCGTCGCGGTGGAGTCGCGCCGCGGCGAGCGGCGCCGCGAGGAGGGCTGCACCGCGGTCGCGCTCCCGGCGGAGCCCCGGCGCGGCGCGAAGGCGAAGGTGAAGGTGAAGGTGGCACCCGCGGTGAAGGATCGCGCCGACGCCGTGTGCCGGAGCGGCCGCGTCGTCGCGCTCGCCCGCGACGTCCCCGCGGACCTCGCGATCGCGCTCGCGCGCGCCGCGGCCGCGACGACCCCGGGCGCCACCGCGCCGGCACCGCGGCTCGCGGGGGCGCGGTTCGTCCCCGCCGCGGCCGGCGTCATCGAGACGAGCCGCGGGCGCGAGGAGGGCCTCCGCTACGTGAACGACGCGTTCGGATTCAGGCTCACGCGGCCCGAGGCGCCCCCCCTGCGCTTCCTCGCTGGACGCACCTCCACGGCGCGCCAGGCGACGCCGGTCACGGTCGAGGACCCCGCAGGCTTCGCCTCGCTCGAGGTGGCGATCGTCCCGCTGCCGCTCGACGCGCGCACGACGGCCGAGGGCGCCGCGCGGAGCGTCGCGGACCGGCTGGGAGGCGGCACCGTGTCGCCACCGGAGCGGCTCGAGCGCGGCGACGGCCACGCCTCCTTCGCCGCCCGCTTCGAGGCGCGGAACGCGGTGGGGCGCGTCGTCGTGGTCGCCGCGCCGCAGCGGACGTTCGTGCTCACGGCCGCCTGGAGCGAGCGCGCGTCGCTCGTCACGGTGAGCGCGATCACGCGCGCGCAGGAGGCGCTCGAGGTGCTCGGGCCCCCGCCCGCGATCGCGAAGCCGCCGGAGGGTTGACCCCTCTGCGGAGCGAAGCGGCATCGAAGGCCCCCGCCGTCGCTGGCGCCTCCCTCACCGCGCGGTTACCCGAGACCGCAGGAGGCACCACATGGCGTTCTCGCAGGAAGACCTCCGCGCCAACCGCGAGTACTTCGCGGCGAAGCTGCGGGCGGAGCGGCAGAAGGCGGACGTGATCAAGCAGGTGAAGAAGGAGCCGGGGGCGCCCGACTTCGTGCTGGTGGACACGCGCGCGCGCGACGCCTACGCGCAGGGCCACATCCCCGGCGCGCTCTGCGTGCCGCTCGCCGAGCTCGCGGCGCTGGCCCCCAAGCTGCCGAAGGACAGGGAGCTCGTCGCTTACTGCTGGAACCACACCTGACAGCTCTCGGCGAGAGCCGCTCTGCAGTTTGCAGAGCTCGGGTACTACTGCAAGGAGATGAACGCCGGCTGGCAGGAGTGGGTCGAGGGGAAGCTCCCGACGCACCAGGGCGCCGCGAAGGACGGCGACGTCCGCTGCGCCGACTGCAAGTGAAACTTCATTTTCCGGCGCGCCGGAGCAGGACGTAGACCGCTCCGGCGCCGCCATCCACCGGCCGCGCCGTCGCGAACGCGAGCACGTGCCGGCCGAAGCGGGCGGTCGCGAGCCAGCTCTTCAGCGCCTCCTTGAGGATCGGCATCTGATCCTTGGAGTGGATTCCACGCCCGTGGACGAGGAGGACGCAGCGCTTGCCGGCGCGGCGCGCCTCCTTGAGGAAGCCATCCACCGCGCCCTTCGCCTCCTCGCGCGTCATGCCGTGCAGGTCGATGTGTCCCTGCACGGCGTACTCGCCCTTGCGCAGCCGCCGGACGATCCCGCCGTCGAGCCCGGGCACGCGGCCCTCGATGAACTCGTCGGAGTCGGCGAGGTCGAACGGCGCCTCGCCCGAGACGAGCGCCTCGAGCTCCTTCAGCGCGTCGAGGTCGGGGTGCCAGAAGGGACCCGAGGCGTTCGGCGGCGGCAGCGGCGGCTCGACGATCGCCGGTCCGGCCCGGAGCGGCGTCACGCCCGAGAGCGCCTGCGCCCAGGCGTCGGCGTCGGTCGTCTCCCGGGGCGGAGGGGGAGGGAGCGGGGGTGCGGCGCGCGGCCGCGGCGCGGGCTTCGGCGCCGGTGGCGCGACCCGCTCCTTCAGCTTGGAGAACGCTGCGTTGAACGGCTCCTCGCGCGGCTTCTTGCCCACCCTCCGACTATAAGCGGGACGCCCGATGGATACCGAGGTCCAGTGCCCGTACTGCGGCGAGTGGGTCACGATCCTCGTCGATCCCGGCGGAGGTGAGACCCAGACCTACGTCGAGGATTGCCCCGTCTGCTGTCAGCCATGGACGGTGCACGCCGTCGAGGAGGAGCCCGGCGGGTTCGCGGTCGGGCTCCTGCGCCAGGACGAGTGATAGAAAAAGGGCATGGGCTCGATCGTCTCCCTCGTCGACGTGAGCAAGGTCTACAAGCTCGGCAAGACCGAGGTGCGCGCGCTGCGCGGCGTCTCGCTCGACGTCGAGCAGGGCGAGTTCCTCTCGATCGCAGGCCCCTCCGGCAGCGGCAAGACGACGCTCCTCAACCTCGTGGGCTGCGTCGACACGCCGACCTCGGGGCGCGTCCTCGTCGGCGGGGAGGACACGAAGGACCTCTCCGAGCGCGCGCTCACCTCGCTGCGCCTGCACCGGCTGGGCTTCATCTTCCAGACCTTCAACCTGGTGCAGGTGCTGTCGGTGTACCAGAACGTGGAGTTCCCGCTCCTCCTGCAGGGCGGGCTCGCCAAGAAGGAGCGCGCCGCGCGGGTGCTCGGGCTGCTCGAGGCGGTCGGGCTCCAGGACCACGTGAAGCACCGCCCGAGCGAGCTCTCCGGCGGGCAGCGCCAGCGCGTCGCCGTCGCGCGCGCGCTCGTCACGCGGCCCGCCATCGTGCTCGCCGACGAGCCGACCGCGAACCTCGATTCGCAGACCGGCGGCACGATCATCGACCTCATGAAGGAGATGAACCACAAGGACGGGACGACGTTCATCTTCTCGACGCACGACCCCAAGGTCATGGCGCACGCGACCGCCATCGTCCGCATCGCCGACGGCGAGGTGACCGGGCGCGAGCGAGCCCCCGGGGCGGCGGCCGTGGGGGCCCGCTAGATGGCCACGCGCGGCGGCGCGACCGCGCTCCTCGTGCGCATCGCCTTCCGCAACCTCCTCGCGGCGAAGGCGAAGTCGCTCATCGTCGGCGGGATCATCCTCGTCGGGGCGCTGCTCGTCGTCGTCGGCAGCTCGCTCGTCGACACCGTCGACGAGGGGATGCGCGGCAGCATCCAGGGCAGCCTCGCCGGCGGGCTCCAGATCTACTCGGCGCGCTCGCGCGACGACCTCGCGCTCTACGGCGGGATGATGGGCGAGTCGCAGCTCGAGCCCATCGAGGACTTCGCCGCGCTGAAGCGCATCGTCGAGGGCGTTCCGAACGTGAAGGGCGTCGTCCCGATGGGCATCGACCAGGCGGTCGTGTCCACCGGCAACGACTTCGACGTCGCGCTCGAGCGGCTGCGGGCGCTCGTGCGCGCCCGCGAGGCGGGCGATCGCAGCCCCGACACGGACGCGCGCTACGCGGCGAAGAAGGCGCACGTGCACCGCATGGCGACGCTCCTCGACGAGGAGCTCGCGCAGGCGAGCGCGGTCGCCGACGCGAAGCTCCTCGCCGAGCGCGCGCGAGGGCGGGAGGACCTCGCCGTCGCGAAGGGCGACGCGTTCTGGCGCCGCTTCGACGAGGACCCGCTCGCCGCGCTCGAGTTCCTCGAGAACCGCATCGCGCCGCAGGCGCTCTCCGGCGGCTTCACCTTCATCCGCTACGCCGGCACCGACCTCGACGCGTACCAGCGGAGCTTCGACCGGCTGCGCATCGTCGAGGGCACGCCGGTTCCGAAGGGGCAGCGCGGGATCCTCGTCGGGAAGCTCTACGCGGAGGACTGGCTGAAGCTCAAGACGGCGCGCCGGCTCGACAAGATCCGCGACGCGCTGCACATCCAGAAGAAGCGCATCGCGAAGGACGAGGAGCTGCAGCGCTGGGTGAAGGAGAACCAGGCCGCCACGCGCGAGATCCTGCTGCAGCTCGACCCGATCGGCGCAGAGGTCGCGACTGTCCGGCTGCAGAAGGCGCTCGGCTCGACCCGCACCGACCTGCACGACCTCCTCGTCGAGCTCTTCACCGCCGACGACGCGACGTTCGATCGCCGCTACGCCATCTTCTACGACGAGCTCGCGCCGCTCCTGCAGCTCTACATGGTGCGGGTCGGCGACACGATCACCATCAAGGCGCCGTCGAAGTCGGGCTACATGAGCTCGGTCAACGTGAAGGTGTACGGGTTCGCGGAGTTCCGTGGGCTCGAGAAGTCCGCCCTCGCCGGCATCATGAGCCTCATGGACATCGTGTCGTGGCGCGATCTCTACGGCTATCTCACGGCCGAGAAGGCGGC
>JBJMQK010000674.1:0-5567 GCA_045802735.1 Anaeromyxobacteraceae bacterium
GGATAGCGCCACGGCAGGTCGCGGTGCCCCGCGTCCCACCACGCGAGCAGGTGGCGGCGGAGCGCGGCGCGGCGGGAGGGAGGAACGAGCACGGGGAGAAGGTAGCTCGGGAGAAAGCGAAAAGGCCCGAGCTTCGCGCCCGGGCCTCGTCGCAGCGTCGCGATGGGCGGGGCCTACTTCACCCGGCTCTCCGCCGCCTCCCAGTTGATGTTCTTGAAGAACGCGTCCACGTACTTCGCGCGCTCCGTCGCGAGGTAGTCGCGCATGTACGCGTGCTCCCAGCCGTCCATCACGAGGATGGGCGTGTAGCCCGCCGGGTTTCCGTCGTTGTGGAGCGTCACCCAGTGGTTCGAGAGCCAGCCGGTGCTCGGGTCCTGGTACGTGATCACCCAGCCGACGCCCGGCATGGTGGCCATCGCGCGGAAGTCCGAGAGCCACAGGTCGTACTTGCCGCCGTACGACGACTCGATCGTCTTCCTGAGCTTGCCGCCAGCCGGCGGCTCCTTCTGCGCGCCGCCCTGCAGGTTCCCGAAGTAGTACTCGTGCAGGATCATGCCGTTGTACTCGAAGCCCATGCGCCGGGTGAGCTCGGCGTACACCGGATCCGCGCCGGAGGCCTTCCCATCGGAGCAGAGCCCCATGAGCTTCTCGGTGAGCGTGTTGGTGCGCTTCACGTACCCGGCGTAAAGCTTGAGGTGCTCCTCGATCTGCTTGTCGGAGATGGAGTCGAGGCCGCGGACCTTCCCGAAATCGCGCTCGGCATACTTCTTCACGTCTGCCATGGAACCCTCCCGTCCGACCTGAAGGTCGGCGCCTGTGATGTCAGCCTGCGTGCTTGCGTGGGCCGAGTTATCGGCGCCGCCGGGAGGGGTCAAGGAACCAAAAGGGCTTTGCGACCTCGACGCCGCGCCTCGTTCGCGCGATAACGCGCCCGTGCGCCGCCTCCTCGCCGCCGCCTGCGTCACGGCGCTCGCCTTCGCGGCCGCCGTGGCCGCGCTGTGGGTGGCGTTGCCCGACCCCGCGACCGTCGCCGCGAAGAACCCCCGGACGACGGCGGTCATCGAGCAGCGCCGCGCCGAGGCGCGCGCGGCGGGCCGCTCCTTCTCGCCCCGGCGGACCTGGGTGCCGCTCGAGCGCATCTCGCCGCGCCTCGTCGACGCGGTGCTCCTCTCGGAGGACGCGCGGTTCTACGCGCACGGCGCCTTCGACTGGCGCGAGGTGGAGGTCGCGGCGCAGGAGAGCCTCGACTCCGGGCGCGCCCTCCGCGGCGCCTCGACGCTCACGCAGCAGCTCGCGAAGAACCTGTGGCTCGGCACCGACCGCACCGCCTGGCGGAAGGCCAAGGAGGCGGTGCTCGCGGTGAAGCTCGAGCGCGCGGTGAAGAAGCGCCGCATCCTCGCGCTCTACCTCAACGTCGCCGAGTGGGACGACGGCGTCTTCGGCGCCGAGGCGGCCGCGCGCGAGCGGTTCGGGACGACCGCGGCCGACCTCACCACCGCCGAGGCGGCGCTCCTCGCGGCGATGCTGCCCGCCCCGCGCAAGGCCGACCTCGCGCACCCGTCGCGCTGGCTCGCCCGGCGATCGCGCCACGTCCTCGACCTCCTGCGCGAGGCGCACCGGATCGACGACGGGGAGCACGCGCGCGCGAGCGCCGAGCTGGAGCGGCTCCTCGCGGGTGCGAGCGGCCCGGACGCCGATCCCGACGAGAGTTGAGCCGGGCGCACCACCGGGGGCTACGGCTCGCCCACCGCGCGACCTAACTTGTGCTCTGCGGACCCGTCGCCTCGCGCGGGCTCGAAGGGAGCGCATGAGGATCGTCGTCTTCGGTCTCACCGTCAGCTCGTCGTGGGGCAACGGGCACGCGACGCTGTGGCGCGGCCTCGCCGCCGGGCTCGCGCGCCGCGGCCATCGCCTCTCCTTCTTCGAGCGCGACGTGCCGTACTACGCCGGCCACCGCGACGTGACGAAGCTGCCGAACGGCGCGCTGCACCTGTACGCCCGCTGGGACGACGCCGTGGCGCTCGCCCGCCGCGAGCTCGCGCAGGCGGACGCCGCCATCGTGACCTCCTACTGCCCCGATGGCGTCGCCGCGTCCGACCTCGTGCTCGCCTCGCGCGTCCCGGTGAAGGCGTTCTACGACATGGACACGCCGGTGACGCTCGAGCGGATGCGCTCGGGCGAGGGCGTCGACTACATCGGCCGCCGCGGGCTGCGCGAGTTCGACCTGGCGCTGTCGTTCACGGGAGGTGCGTCGCTCGGCGAGCTCTCGCGCACGTTCGGGGCGCGGCGCGTGGTGCCGCTCTACGGCAGCGTCGACCCGGCCGTGCACCGGCCGGTCGCGCCGGAGCCCCAGTACCGCGCCGATCTCTCCTACCTCGGGACCTACGCCGCGAACCGGCAGGAGGCGCTCGAGCGCTTCTTCCTCGAGCCCGCCCGGCGCCGCCCGGCGCGCACGTTCGTCCTCGGCGGCGCGATGTACCCGGCCGAGTTCCCGTGGCGCCCGAACGTGAACTACGTCCGGCACCTGCCCCCGGTCGAGCACCCGGCGTTCTACGCCTCGTGCCCGCTCACGCTCAACATCACGCGCGCTCCGATGGCGGCGATGGGCTACTGCCCGTCCGGCCGGCTCTTCGAGGCCGCCGCGTGCGGCGTCGCCTGCCTCTCCGATGCGTGGGAGGGACTCGACGCGTTCTTCGAGCCGGGCCGCGAGATCCTCGTCGCGCGCACGACGGAGGACGCCCTCGCCGCGATCGACCTCGGGCCGGAGCGCCTCGCGGCGATCGGCCGCGCCGCGCAGGAGCGCGTCCTCGCCGAGCACACCGCACAGTGCCGGGCCGACGAGCTCGTCGAGCTCCTGGGCGGCGCGGGGCGCGCCGCCGGCGTCGTCGAACAGGCCGGGCAGAGCGCCTGACGCTCGAGCGCAGAGAGGGGGGCGGTTCCGATGTGGGGCATCATCCCCGCCGCCGGCGTGGGCAGCCGGATCCAGCCGCTCGCCTTCTCGAAGGAGCTGCTCCCCGTGGGCAGCCAGCTCGTCGATGGCACCGAGCGGCCGCGCGCCGTCTCGGAGTACCTCGTCGAGCGCCTCATCCGCGGCGGCGCGCGGAAGCTCTGCTTCGTCATCTCGCCCGGGAAGAGCGACATCGTCGAGTACTACGGCGGGCAGGTCGGCCCCGCGCACGTCTGCTACACGGTGCAGCCCCGGCCGGCGGGGCTGTGCGACGCGCTCTTCCGCGCGCTGCCGTGGATCGCGCCGCACGAGGAGGTCCTCGTCGGCCTGCCGGACACCGTCTGGTTCCCGGAGGACGGCCTCGCGCGGCTCGGCGGCGGCTTCTCGTTCCTGCTGTTCCCGGTGGCGCGGCCCGACCTCTTCGACGCGGTCGTCACGAACGCCGACGGCTCGGTGAAGGAGATCGAGGTGAAGCGCGCGGCGCCCTCGACGCGCTGGGTGTGGGGCGCCTTCAAGCTCTCGGGCGCGATCCTGGCGCAGCTCCACGACCTCTGGATCGAGCGCGGGCGGACGGACGAGTTCGTGGGCACGCTCGTGAACGCCTGGCTCGGGCGCGGCGGCGACGCCCACGCGCTGCGCGCGGGCGAGGCGTACGTCGACGTCGGGACGCTGCACGGCTACCACGAGGCGATGCAGATCCTCCGCGCGCAGGAGATGGCGCAGCACGTGCGCCAGCAGGCGGAGCGCGAGGAGGACGAGCCGCCACCGCCGCACTGAAGAGGGCGCGCGGAACTCCGCGCCCGCCCGTCAGTCGCGCCCGCTGCGGCCGATGCCGTAGTAGGTGAAGCCGGCCTCCTTCATCGCCGCCGGATCGAAGATGTTCCGCCCGTCGAAGATCACCGGGTTCTTCATGAGCTGGCGGATCTTCGCGAGGTCCGGCTTCCGGAACTGGTTCCACTCGGTGACGATGAAGAGGCCCTCGGCGTCCTCCAGGCAATCGTAGGGGGTGTCGGCGTAGAGGATGCGGTCGCCGAAGTGCCCCTCGGCCACCGCCTCCGCGACCGGGTCGTGGCAGCGCAGCTTCGCGCCCTTCCCGAGCAGGCCCTCGATGAGCTCGATCGACGGCGACTCGCGCATGTCGTCGGTCTTGGGCTTGAACGCGAGGCCCCACACCGCGAAGAACTTGCCGGCGACGCTGCCGCCGAAGTGCTTCAGCGCCTTCTCGACGAGCGTGCGCTTCTGGCGCCGGTTCGTCGCCTCGACGGCCTTCAGGATCTCGAGGTCGAACCCGACCTCGCGGCCCGTGGCCATGAGCGCCTTCACGTCCTTCGGGAAGCACGAGCCGCCGTACCCCACGCCCGGGAACAGGAACGAGTAGCCGATGCGGCGGTCCGCGCCCATGCCCTTGCGCACGAGGTCGACGTCGGCGCCGACGCGCTCGCACAGGTGCGCGATGTCGTTCATGAACGAGATGCGCGTGGCGAGCATCGCGTTCGCGGCGTACTTCGTCAGCTCGGCCGAGCGCCGGTCCATGTAGAGGATGGGGTTCTCGGTGCGCACGAACGGGCCGTACAGCTCGCCCATCATCTTCCGCGCGCGCTCGGTCGTCGCGCCGATGACGACGCGATCCGGCTTCTGGAAGTCGTCGACGGCGGAGCCCTCCTTCAGGAACTCGGGGTTCGAGACGACGTCGACGTCGAAGTCGCAGAGCTTCGAGAACACCGCCTGGACGCGCTCCGCCGTGCCCACCGGGCACGTGCTCTTGAGGACCACGACGGCGTACTTCCTGAGGGCCCTCGCCACGCTCTGCGCGGCGGAGAGCACGTGCTGGAGGTCGGCGGACCCGTCCTCGCCGGGCGGCGTCCCCACCGCGATGAACACCGCCTGCGCCTTCGACACCGCGGCGTAGTCGGTCGCGAAGGTGAGCCGCTTCTGGCGGAAGCTGCGGCGGACGAGGTCCTCGAGCCCCGGCTCGTAGATCGGGATGTAGCCGTCCTCGAGCAGCCTGATCTTCCGCTCGTCGGTGTCGATGCAGGTGACGGCATTGCCCGAGTCCGCGAGACAGGCGCCCGCGACGAGCCCGACGTACCCCGTTCCAACCACGCAGATCCGCACGCCTCGACCTCGCCCCCCGCTAGCTCAGGTACTCCTCGAGCGTCACGGCGCGGTGGGCCGCCGTGTGCTCCCTCATGACGCGCGCCCGCGCCGCCTCGCCGATCCGCCGCCGCTCGCCCTCGGGCAGCTCGCGCACGAGGCGGAGCGCCTCGTCCGCACCGGCCGCCAGCAGGATCTCCCTCCCCGGCTCGAAGAACGCGTCGAGCCCCTCCCACGCGTCGGACACGAGCGGCGTCGCGCACGCCGCCGCCTCGAAGAGCCGCACCGAGGGCGAAAAGCCCGCGCGCACCATGTCGGCGCGGGTGACGTTCAGGGTGAAGCGCTGCGCGTTGTAGAACTGCGGGTGCTGCGGCGGCGCCAGGTGCTCCATGCGCGCCAGGTTCGGTGGCCAGCGCAGCTCCCTCGGGTAGAGCGGCCCCGCCACCACGAAGCGGCCGTCGCGCCAGCGCCGCGCCGGCTCGACGAGGAGGCGGTCGAGCACGGGCTGGCGGTCCTCGCTGTACGT
>JBJMQK010000691.1:0-4255 GCA_045802735.1 Anaeromyxobacteraceae bacterium
AGGCGCAAGCTCACGATCGTGCAGCACGCGATCCGGCCGCTCCTCGCGGTCACCGGCAAGCTGTTCGGCGGCCGCGTCCCGCGCATCTGCCAGAACGTGCAGGAGTACTACCGCGACGTCGACGACCACCTGTCGCGCCTCGGCCAGTCGGCGGAGAGCCTGCGCGACATGCTCGCCGCCGCGACCAACACGAACCTCTCGCTCATCTCCCTGCAGGAGAACGAGACCACGAAGCGGCTCGCCGCCTACGGCGCGCTCCTCGCGGTGCCGACGATGATCGCGGGGCTCTACGGGATGAACTTCGAGCACATGCCCGAGCTCCGCTGGGCCTTCGGCTACCCGGCGGCGCTCGGGCTGATGGTCGCGATCGACGTCGGCCTCTTCGTCCGCTTCCGCAAGGCGCGGTGGCTGTGATCTTGCCGCGCTACGGCCGCGCCTCGTAGACGATGTTGAAGGGCGTCTCCGCCGCGCGGCGGAACTTCGCGAAGCCCGCCGCGCGCACCACCTCGCGGATGCGCGCCTCGCCGGCCTGGGCGCCGAGCGCGGCGCCGTGGCGCGCGAGCGCGTTCGGGACGCAGAGCATGGTCGACGCGGCGTAGTAGACGCGGCCGACGGGGTTCAAGTTCTTCTGCACCTCGTCGCTCGCGTAGGGCTCGACGATCATCCACGCGCCGTCGGCGGCGATCGCGGCGCGCGCGCGGCGGCCGGCGGCGACCGGGTCGTCCATGTCGTGGAGGCTGTCGAAGTGGCAGATGAGGTCATAACCGGCGCCCGGAAACGCGGTCGCCGGCGACGCCTCGAACGCGATGCGATCGGCCACGCCCGCGTCGGCCGCCCGGCGCCGCGCGACCGCGATCGACTTGTCGTGGAAGTCGAAGCCGTGGAACCGCGACCTCGGGTAGGCCTGCGCCATGATGACGGTCGACGCGCCGTGGCCGCAGCCCACGTCGGCGACCTTGGCGCCCCGCTGCAGCTTCGCCTCGACCCCGTCGAGCGCGGGGATCCACTCGGTCGCAAGGTGCGCCGTGTAGCCGGGGCGGAAGAAGCGCTCGGTCCCCTCGAAGAGCTCGGCGTCCTGGTCCGTCCAGGCGAGGCCGCCCCCCGTCCGGAACGCCTCGGAGATGGTGGTCTCGGCGCGCCACATCGCCTCGAGGATCTGGAAGGCGCCGGGGAGGAACACCGGGCTGTCCTCCTGCGCGAGCGCCATCACCTGCTCGGGCGTCATGGCGTAGCGACGCGTCGCGGCGTCGTACATCACGTACCCGCTGGCCGCCTGGTTCGCGAGCCACTCCCGGACGTAGCGCTCCACGGTGCCCGTCCGCTGCGCGAGCTCGTCCGAGGTCGCCGGCGCGCTCGCGAGCGCCTTGTAGAGCCCGAGGCGGTCTCCGATGCGCACGAGCGCCGCGCTCATCGCCGCGCCGAGATCCCCGACGGCCCTGCCCATGAACTCCTGCATCCTGCCGCTGTCGACTTCCATGGCGTCCTCCGTCCGCGGTGTGTGATGGCCGTGCTCTTTGCGATGACCCTCGCGATGGGGGGTCTCGGGGGGAGAGTTTCTCCCCCCGGAGTGAGGCGCCGACAGGCGCCGGATCTGCTCATGGCGGCGGAAGTGAGGCTGCGGATCGATGAAGCTGGGCGCCGCCATGAGGGTGGAGGCCCTCACGAGGGCGGATGCGACGGTCCAGCCTCATGAGGGGAGGGCCGCGCCATACCGCGAGCGTGCAGGCGAGCGTTTCGACGACGAGCGGCATACACCGGCGCGATGCCCCGCCCCGCGCCCGACCGGCACGCCGGCACGCTTCCCCGCACGCTCGCGGTCCTCTTCTTCTGCTCGGGGTTCCCGGCGCTCATCTACCAGCTCGTCTGGCAGCGGGCGCTCTTCCGGCTCTTCGGCGTGAACGTCGAGTCCGTCACCGTCATCGTGACGGCGTTCATGCTGGGGCTCGGGCTCGGGAGCCTCGCCGGCGGGTGGCTCTCGCGGCGCCGCGCCCTGCCGCTGCTCCCGCTCCTCGCCGCGATCGAGCTCCTCACCGCCGCGTTCGGGCTCGCCTCGCCGCGGCTGTTCGAGGCCGTCGCAAGGGCGGTGCTCGGCGCCTCGCTCCCCGTGACGGCGGCCGTGGCGCTCGGGCTCGTCCTCGTGCCGACGCTGCTCATGGGAGCGACGCTGCCCGTCCTCGTCGGGCACCTCGTCCGGCACAGCGCGAGCGTCGGCGGCGCGGTCGGCCTCCTCTACGACGTGAACACGCTCGGCGCGGGCGTCGCCTGCCTCGTGGCGACGGTGGCGCTCTTCCCGTTCCTCGGGATGCGCGGCGCGCTCCACGCCGCCGTCGCCATGAACGTCGCGGTCGCGGCGGGCGCGCTCGCGGTGCACCTGCGCGCGCAGAAGGACGCCGGTCCGCGGCCGGACGCGGGCGCGAGCGGCGCCGCGGCGCCGGGGGCGGCGCCGGCGCACACGCCGTTCGCGGCGCTCGCGCTCGGCGCCGCGAGCGGGCTCGTGGCGCTCTCCTACGAGGTCTTCTTCTTCCGCACCGTCTCGTACGCGACCGGGAGCAGCGCGTCGGCGTTCGCGGTCACGCTGTTCGCGTTCCTCGTCGGCCTCGCCGCCGGATCGCGGCGTGCGGCACGGCGCTGCCGCGCCTCGCCCGACGTCGCAGCGCGCGGCGCGGTCCGGGACCTCGTCCTCGCGAGCGCCGTCGGCTGGGCCTTCCTGCCCGTCCTCGGCCGCGCCGCGGCCCTGGGCGTCGGCGCGCTCGCCGTCGCCCTCGCGCTCGTCTACCTCGTCGCGCGCAGCTGGGGCGTGCTCTTCCCGACGCTCGCGCACCTCGCGGTCCCGGCCGACGGGGACGCCGGCATGGGCACGGCGCGGCTCTACCTCGCGAACATCCTCGGCTCGGCGACGGGGAGCGTCCTCACCGGCTTCGTGCTCATGGACCGCCTGGCGCTCGTCGCGCTCGGGCAGGTGCTCGCCGCGGCCGGTCTCGCGTGCGCGGCGGGCGTCGCGTTCGCGCTGCCGCGCCCCGCGCGCCCGGGCCTCCTCGCCGCGAGCGCGGTGCTCGCCGGCGGCGCCCTCGCCGTCGTCGCCCTGCCGCGCCTCACGACCGACCTCCTCGAGCGCCTCCAGTGGAAGCGCGAGGCGGCGGGAAAGCCGCGCTTCGCGCGCGTCGTCGAGAACCGCAGCGGCATCATCGGCGTCGACCCCGCGGGCGTCGTCTACGGGCACGGCATGTATGACGGGCGCTTCAACACGGACCTCGTCCACGACACGAACGGCATCTTCCGCGCCTACGCCCTCTCGCTGTTCCACCCGGCGCCGCGCGACGTGCTCGTCATCGGGCTGTCCTCGGGATCGTGGGCGCAGGTCGTCGCGAGCCACCCCGCCGTGCGCTCGGTGACCATCGTCGAGATCAACGCCGGGTACACGGCGCTCGTCGCCTCGACGCCGGCGGTGGCGTCCCTGCTCCGGAACCCGAAGGTGAGCGTCCACACCGACGACGCGCGGCGCTGGCTGCTGCGCCACCCGGAGCGGCGCTTCGACGCGGTGGTCGCGAACACGACCTACCACTTCCGCGCGAACGCGAGCGCGCTCCTCTCGGCCGAGTTCCTGGCGCTCGTGCGCGCGCACCTCGAGGACGGCGGCGTCGCGATCTACAACACCACCGGCTCGGCGCGGGTGCAGCGCACCGGCTGCCTCGCCTTCCCCGACGGGCTGCGCTTCTCGAACCAGCTCGTCGTCTCGGCCGCGCCGCTCGCGCTCGACTTCCGGCGCTGGCGCGGCGTCCTCGAGGCCTACCGCATCGACGGCCGCGCGGTGCTCGACCTCTCGCGCGAGGCCGATCGCGGCACGCTCGCCTGGCTCATGTCGCTCGAGGGCGCCCTCGCCGCGGACCCCGCCGGCCCGGGCGCCGAGCTCGAGCGCTGCCCGGCGCTCCTCGCCCGGACGGCAGGGGTGGAGCCCGTCACCGACGACAACATGGGGAGCGAGTGGCGCTTCGCGCTCGGGCTCGAGTGATGGCCCTCTGCTCGCACGCGTCGATCCCCACCCGTTCGCCCTGAGCCCTTCGACTCCGGCCGCTCCGCGGCCTACGCTCAGGACAGGCTGCGCGCAGCGGAGTCGAAGGGCGCTCAGCGCGCGTCGAGGTACCGCTCCACGACGCGCTTCGCCCCGCGCACCGCCTCCTCGAGCGGGGCGCCCGCGGCGAGGAGGCCGGCGATGGCGCTCGCGAGGCGGCAGCCGGTCCCGCGCGCCGTCCCGGGG
>JBJMQK010000704.1:0-5218 GCA_045802735.1 Anaeromyxobacteraceae bacterium
GTCCTTGTAGACCGTCACGCCGTGGCGCCGCGGCGTGCCGTCGGTCGGGTTGTGCGGCCCCCACGGGCAGACGATGTTGCAGACGCTGTTCGTCGCGACGACGATCTCGGCGCGCCCGTCCTGGTCCACGTCGGCGATGACCGGGTTCTCGTGGACCGTGCACGACGGGCGCGGCGCCTCGAAGAGCGTCTTGCCGGTGGTGCCGTCGTACACGCGCGTGTAGCACTCGTCGCCGTAGACCACCTCGGCCTTGCCGTCGTGCTCGAAGTCGAAGACGGAGCTGCCCGTCACCATGCTCGTGTCCTGCGTCGGGTTCGACCAGAGCACCGGGTTCGCGGCGAACGGCTTGAAGACCGTGTACGTCGACTGCCCGGCGACGCCGATCTCGAGCTGCCCGTCGCCGTCGAAGTCGGCGATGGTCGGCGCGCCGCCGCCGTTCCCGCCGCCCGGGATCGCGACGGGACCCCAGATCACCCTTCCCTGCCAGTCCTGCATGCGGACCGTGCCGGCGGAGACGACGACGATCTCCGGGTGCGCGTCGCCGGTGAAGTTCGCGACGGCGACGAGGCCGTCGGGCTGACCGTTGGGCCAGCCCGGCTTCGGCCGGCACTGGTTGTCGTAGACGACGTTGCCGGTGACGATGTCGGGCGATCCGTCGAGGTCCACGTCGGCCACCGTCGAGATCGGCCCGAGGAAGTTCTCGCCGATGCCCTTCGCGAAGTCGTTGCCGTTCGAGCCCTGGCAGACGACGTGCCCCGTGGCGTCGACGACCGTCGCGCCGATGATGACCTGCGCGTCCTTGCGCCCGTAGAGGTTCGCGATCGACGGCGCGCCCCAGAACACGCGGATGCCGGGCAGGTCCCACAGGAACTTGCCGTCGTGGTCGAACGCCACGAGGCCGTCGTCCGTCGGCGGGCCCTTGTGGCCCGGATCGGTCGCCGGCCACGTCGTGCCGTTCCGCGCCGTCACGAACTCGGTGAAGCCGTCGCCGTCGAGGTCGCCCGCGGCGATGCCGGCGAGCCCGTTCACGAGGTGCGCGGGATCGCTCGTCCAGAGCTCCGTGCCGTCGCGACCGGAGACGGCGCGCATGACGCCGGGCAGCTCGGAGCCGGCGCCCTGGCCGAAGGGGATGGTGTTGAACACGACCGCGGGGGCCTGGAACGCGTCGGGGACGCTGCGCTCCAGCGGGACGACGACGGGGGTCATGAGGACGTCCGCGTACTGCGGCAGCGTCGTCGAGTCCGTCCACTCCCAGGCGACGCGCGGCGCGAACGCGCCCTTCGGCGGGTGCCAGGTGCAGGTCGCGTCGGCCTCGGCGCAGAAGCCGCCGACGCAGATCTGCGAACCGTTGCAGCTGCCGCCGGCGGTGCACGCGACGGCCGAGACGCACTTCCCGCCCTGCAGGGTCTGACCGGACGGACAGTTGCCGCCGGGTCCGGGTCCGCCGCCGCCGGTCGCCCCGCCGCTCTTGCAACTCGCGACGGCCATGACGACGAGTGCCGCGAGCACCCACTGGAGACTTCTGCGATACGCCATCCAGACTCTCCCCTCGACGCCGACCTTCGCGCACCGCCCCCCGTGCACGCCGCGCGCCACGCGCGCTGCAGCGGCACGCCGGCGGTTCGCGCACGCGGCGGACACGGCGCGGAGGGCCCTCGAGAGAAACGGTTTTCCCACCCGCGGAAGCGGCGGGAGACGCGGTTCACCTCACGTCACGGACGAGGCGCTCTCGTTGACCCGGAGGACCCCTCCGCGCTATAGGGTCCCTTCACTTTTTTTTGAACTCGGGAGCCGGACCGATGAGCCGAGAGCAGGCCGTCCTGTCACAGCTCGACGCCAGCGCCGTCCGGGGCGACCGCCCCGAGAAGGCCCAGGCGGCGCTGCAGGAGGTGCCGAATCTGGCCGCCGAGCTGGCGTTGCTCGAGGCCGAGCTGACGCGCGCCACCGAGGACGCCGAGGAGACGCTCCGCGCCGCGGCGCGCCACCTCGTCGGCTCGGGCGGGAAGCGCATCCGGCCGACCGTGACGCTCCTCGCCTGCGGCGCGTGCGGCGGCGAGCTGGCCTCCTCGGTGCCGTTCGCCTGCGCCGCGGAGCTCACGCACTCGGCGACGCTGCTCCACGACGACGTCATCGACGACGGCCCGACGCGCCGCGGCCAGCCCGCGTCGCGGGTGCTGTGGGGAAACGCCGTCTCCGTGCTCTCGGGCGACTGGCTCCTCACCCGCGCGCTCGAGATCGTCGCCGGGGCGCCGGCGCGCTCGGCCGCCCTGCCGACGCTCCTCGCCACGATGCGTCGCCTCGTCGAGGGCGAGGTCCTCCAGCTGTCCTTGCGCGGCTCGTTCGAGGCGACGGAGCAGGACTACTTCGACGTGGTGAAGGGGAAGACCGCCTCGCTGTTCGGCTGGAGCGCCGCCGCCGGCGCCTGGGCCGCCGGCGTGCGCGGGGAGATCCCCGAGGCGCTCGTCGCGTTCGGCGAAGGGATCGGCACCGCGTTCCAGCTCGTCGACGACGCGCTCGACTACGAGGCGGATCCGGCGCTGCTCGGGAAGCGCCTCGGCCAGGACTTCGCCGAGGGCAAGGCGACCCTGCCGCTCATCCGCGCCTTCCAGCGCGAGCCGGCGCTGCGCGAGCGGCTGCGCGCGCTCGTCGCCGGCGAGCTCGACGGCGCCGAGGTGGCGGCCGACGTCATCGACGTCGTGCGGCGCACTGGCGGCGTCGCGGCGGCGCGCGCCGTGGCGCGCGAGCACACGGTCCTCGCCATGGAGGCGCTCGCGCGCGTCCCCGACGGACCGCACCGCCGCGCGATGGCCGACGCGGCGCGTTCGCTGACCGATCGAGAGGCGTAGCGAAGCTCGATCGAGGGCGACGGTCTGCCCGTCCGCCCCGTCAGCGGCTCATCCCGCGGGGGCGCTTTCCGCGCGCGCCGCCGGGCATGATGTTCGCCTCGATGGCTCGTGCGACGCTCCGGCGCAGGTCCGATGGGATTCACGAGATCGTGAGGCGCCGGGCCGTGCCGCGCGCGCTCGTCGCGGCCGCCGCCGTCACCGGCGCGGGCGCCCTCACCTTCTTCCTCATGACGGTGTTCGCCGCGTACGCGATGGTCGGCGTGCCGCTGCTCCTCGGCGCCGCGGTCCTCGCCGGAGCCCGCGCCGCGCCGCCCGGGACGGGCCACGTCGCGAGAGCGATCCAGCTGCGCCCGCCCCCCGACGAGGGCCGGAGCCGGGCCGGCGGCCGCTCGTAGCGCGGCGCCGCCGCCTCCCGGGCGGAGCGTTCAACGAACATTGAAAGACGCGGCGAACGGGAGTAGAACCGTGCGCCTCATGCCCTACCGGTCGCTGCGGAGCTTCCTCGAACGCCTCGAGAAGGCCGGCGAGCTCGTGCGCGTCGCCGAGCCCGTCGACCCCGTCCTCGAGATGGCTGCGCTCGCCGACCGCGCCGCGAAGGCGGAGGGGCCGGCGCTCCTCTTCGAGCGGCCGAGGAGCGGCGCCTACCCCGTCGCGATGAACCTCTTCGGCACCCGGCGGCGCACCGCGTGGGCGCTCTCCTGCGAGGACCTCGAGGAGCCGGCGAACGAGCTGCGCGCGCTCCTCCGCATGGCGCCCCCGGTGAGCTTCTGGGACAAGCTCAAGCTGCTGCCCAAGCTCGGCAAGCTCGCGACGTTCACGCCGAAGCACGTCGCCGACGGTCCGGTGCGCGAGGTGGTCGAGCGCGAGCCGGATCTCTGTTCACTGCCAGTGCTCACGACGTGGCCGCACGACGGCGGGCCGTTCGTGACCTTCCCGCAGGTCGTGACGCGCGACCCGGAGACGGGGCTCCGCAACGTCGGCATGTACCGGCTCCAGGTCCTCGGGCCGCGCCGGCTCGCCATGCACTGGCAGCTCCACAAGACGGCGACCGCGCACTACCGCGCCTACAAGAAGCGCGGCGAGCGCATGCCGGTCGCGATCGCGCTCGGCGGCGATCCGGTGCTCACCTACTGTGCGTCCGCGCCGCTCCCGCCGGGCATCGACGAGTACCTCTTCGCCGGGTTCCTGCGGAAGGAGGGCGTGCCGCTCGTGAAGTGCCTGTCGCACGACCTCGAGGTTCCGGCCGAGGCCGACCTCGTCATCGAGGGCTTCGTCGACACGGCGGCGCCGCTCGTGCGCGAGGGGCCGTTCGGCGATCACACCGGCTACTACTCGCTCGCGGACGACTACCCGGAGCTCGAGGTCACCTGCATCACGCGCCGCCGGGACGCGGTCTACCCGGCGACGGTGGTGGGGCCGCCGCCCATGGAGGACCTCTGGCTCGGCAAGGCCACCGAGCGCCTCTTCCTTCCGCTGCTGCAGACGGTCTTCCCCGAGGTGGTGGACATGTCCTTCCCCGCCGCGGGCGTGTTCCACAACCTGTGCTTCGTCTCCGTCAAGAAGGAGTACCCGGGCCACGCGAAGAAGCTCATGCACGGGATGTGGGGCTCCGGGCAGATGGCGAACACGAAGACGCTCGTCGTCTTCGACGAGGACGTCGACGTGCAAGATCACGCGCAGTGCGCCTGGCGCGCCTTCGCGAACGTGGACGCGAAGCGCGACCTCGTCGTCGTGGACGGGCCGGTGGACGTGCTCGACCACGCGGCCCCCGCGTTCGCGCTCGGCGCGAAGATCGGCGTCGACGCCACGAAGAAGTGGGCCGAGGAGGGCGGGCGCGAGTGGCCGGAGCCGTGCGTCCACCCGCCGGAGCTGCTCGCGCGCATGGACGCGCTCTACGAGCGGCTCGTGCCCGGCGAGCCGCGCCCGCACCGGCCGAACATCCCGGCGCCGCCGGCCGCGAGCTGGATCCCGAAGAAGGGGGCGGCCTAGATGAGCGTCCCGCTGCCGGGCGAGGCGAACCGCGGCACCGCGGTGCGCGCGATGTTCGACCGCATCGCGCCGACCTACGACCTCCTGAACCGCGTCATGACGCTCAAGGTCGACGGCCGCTGGCGCCGCCGCCTCGTCGCCGAGCTCGCGCCGCGCGCCGGCGAGCGCCTCCTCGACCTCTGCGCCGGGACGATGGACGTCGCCGCCGAGGCGCGGAAGCGCGCCCCCGGGCTGCAGGTCGTCGGCGCCGACTTCTCGATCGAGATGCTGGCGCGCGGCGCCGCGAAGACCGGGCTCCCCGCCGCGCAGGCCGACGCGCTCGCGCTGCCCTTCCCCGACGCCCGCTTCGACCTCGCCACGGTCGCGTTCGGCGTGCGGAACCT
>JBJMQK010000108.1:0-2874 GCA_045802735.1 Anaeromyxobacteraceae bacterium
CTCGGCACGCCGGTGATCGCCATCACCGTGGTGATGCTGTTCGTCGAGCGCGTGTTCGGCTTCGGGATCTTCGACCCGCAGCGCGGCGGCGACCCGGTGCTGTTCCAGCACCTGTTCTGGTTCTACTCGCACCCGGCGGTCTACATCATGATCCTGCCGGCGATGGGCGTGATCAGCGAGCTGGTCCAGACCTTCTCGCGCAAGAACATCTTCGGCTACTCGTTCATCGCCTTCTCGTCGCTGGCGATCGCGGTGATCGGCTTCCTGGTGTGGGGCCATCACCTGTTCGTCGCCGGGCAGTCGCGCTGGGCGAACCTCGTGTCCAGCCTGCTCACCTTCCTCGTCGCCATCCCGTCCGGCATCAAGACGTTCAGCTGGCTCGCCACGATGTACAAGGGCGCCATCGTCCTCGCGACGCCGATGCTCTACGTCCTCGGCTTCTTCGGCGTCTTCGGCGCCGGCGGGCTCTCCGGGCTGTTCCTCGGCTCGCTCGCGACCGACGTGCCGCTGCACGACACCGCCTTCGTCGTCGCCCACTTCCACTTCGTGATGGTGGGCGCGGTGCTCCTCGCCTTCCTCGCCGGGCTCCACTACTGGTGGCCCAAGATGACCGGGCGGATGTACGGCGAGCGGCTGGCGCGGGTCGCGGCGGGCCTCGTGTTCGTCGGCTTCAACGTGACGTTCATCCCGCAGTTCCTCGCGGGCGCGGCGGGGCTGCCGCGGCGCTACGCCACCTACGCCGCGGCGTTCCGCATCCACAACCGGATCTCCACGATCGGCGCGGGCCTCCTCACGCTCGGGCTGGCGCTCGCCTTCGGCGGCCTGCTCGCCTCGCTCTGGCGCGGCCGCCGCGCGCCTCCGAATCCCTGGGGAGCCGCCTCGCTCGAGTGGCAGGCCGCGTCGCCGCCGACGCCGCACAACTTCGACGCTCCGCCTCGGGCGGGCTACCCGTACGACTACTCCGGGCTGCGGCGCGTCTCGAACGAGCAGGGGTACGTGCGCGCCGCGGAGGCGCGATCGCGATGACGCCCGAGGGCGGCGGCGGAGCGACTCCGGACGAGCTCGCCGTGCGCCCGCCGCGCCTCGCGGCGCACTTCGCGAGCATGGGCGTCCAGCTCGACGCGAGCAGGCTCGGCATCTGGCTGTTCCTCGCGAGCGAGGTGCTCTTCTTCGGCGGGCTCCTCTGCGCATACGCGGTCTACCGCGCGAACCACCCGGACCTGTTCCGCTACGGCCACTTCTTCCTCGACTGGCGCCTCGGCGCGCTCAACACGGCGGTGCTCATCGGCAGCAGCCTGTCCGCCGCGTGGTCGGTGCGCTGCGCGCAGCTCGGCCGGCGCGGGGGGCTCGTCGTGACGCTCCTCGTCACGCTCGCGCTGGCGAGCGTCTTCATGGCGGTGAAGTACGCCGAGTACAGCCACAAGCTGCACCACGGGGTGAGCTGGGGCGCCGCCTATCACCCCTCCACCGAGATCCTCGCGGCGCTGCCCGCTGCGCTGCGATGGGCGCCGCCGCCCCCCTACGTGGGCACCTTCTTCAGCCTCTACTTCCTCCTGACCGGCCTGCACGGCATCCACGTGATCGTCGGCATGGGCCTCTACGGGTGGCTCCTGCGCCGCGCGGTCCGCGGCGACTTCGGCCCGGGCTACTACGTGCCGGTCGACGTCGTCGCGCTCTACTGGCACCTCGTCGACATCATCTGGATGTTCCTCTTCCCGCTCCTCTACCTCGTATGACGGACGTGCCCCACCCGGTCCGCGCCTCGGTCCTCGTCCGCACCGCGGCGACGCTGCTCGCGCTGACGGCGCTCACCGTCGCCGCCTCCCGCCTCGACCTCGGCCGGTTCAGCGTGCTGCTGGCGCTGGCGATCGCCGCCCTCAAGGCGTCGATCGTGGCGCTCTTCTTCATGCACCTCCGCTACGAGGGCCGCTTCCGGGCGGTGGTCCTCGTCGTCGCGGTCGCCTTCGCGGCGCTGTTCGCCGGCGTCGTGGTCTTCGACACGACGCAGTACCAGCCCGGGATCGTGAAGCCGCGCGACACCCTCCCGTGATGGACGCAGGGTGTTGCGATGACGCCCGGCGGCGCCTTGACGCGAAGCGTAAGACCGACCACGAGCACGCGGATGCCTGCTTCCTGCTCAATGACTCAACGGGGTCGGGCAATCTGCACGAGCCTTCACTTAGATGACGGGCGTCGATCAGCATGAATCGATTGCGGGCGTCCGGCCTCCCGCAAGCGACGGGTTGCGCACGTGACCTCCGCTCCCGGTCACGCCTCACCCAAAGGCCCACATGTAGAGCGAGGAAGCCAATGAGACGGCCCATCGCGGTGGCGGCGTTGCTTGTGTCAATCCTCCTGCCGTGCGCGAGCAGCGCCAATGAGGAGATCCTGAAGCTCTCCAAGGACGACAATCAGTGGGTGACCCCGGGCAAGAACTACTCGAGCACCCGTTACAGCACGCTCGACCAGATCACCACGCAGAACGTGGGCAAGCTCAAGGAGGCGTGGAACTTCTCCACCGGCGCGCTCCGCGGCCACGAGGGCCAGCCGCTCGTCGTCGGCTCGACCATGTTCGTCCACTCGGCATACCCCAACCACATCTACGCGCTCGACCTCGCCAAGGAGGGGGCGCCCATCAAGTGGAAGTACACGCCGAAGCAGGACGACCGCTCCGTGCCCGTCGCCTGCTGCGACCTCGTCCACCGTGGCGTCAACTATGCGGACAACAAGATCCTGTTCGCCACGCTCGACGGGCAGGTCATCGCGCTCGACGCGCAGACGGGCAAGGAGGTCTGGAAGATCAAGAACGCCGATCCAGGGCGCGGCGAGACCATGACCATGGCGGGACTCGTCGTGAAGGACAAGTACATCGTC
>JBJMQK010000166.1:0-3326 GCA_045802735.1 Anaeromyxobacteraceae bacterium
GCTCGACAACGTCGTGCTGACGCCGCACCTCGGCTCCGGCACCCGCGAGACCCGCGCCGCCATGTCGCGCATGGTCACCGACGAGGTCGAGCGCGTCGGCCGGGGCGAGGCGCCGCGGCACCGCGTTTCCTGAGCGGCGCGCGGCGCCGAGCGCGCGTCGCCGCGGCGGCGCGGCCCGTGGTATAAGCCCGCGCCTTCGATGGGTTTCGGCGATCTCCACTGCCACCTGCTCTGGGACCTCGACGACGGGTGCCGCTCGCCCGCCGAGACGCTCGAGGCCGCGCGCGCGCTCGCCGCGGCAGGGTTCACGGACGTGGCGGCGACGCCGCACGTCCAGCTGCGCTACGGGAGCGGCAGCGCCGGAGTGGCGCGCGCGCGACTCTCGCAGGCGAGGACGCTCATTGCCCGGGACGAGATCGCGCTCGTGCTGCACCCCGGCGGCGAGAACATCATCGACGAGGGCTTCGAGGCGCGCGAGCTGCGCGGGCTCGGGGATCCCGGCCGCTACGCGCTCGTGGAGGTCCCGTTCCTCGAGGCCGTGCCCGCGCTCGTCGACGTGGTCGCCTCGGTCATCGCGCGGGGCGTCCGCCCCATCCTCGCCCACCCGGAGCGCTGCCTCGAGTTCGAGCCCGAGGGGCGCGCGGAGGAGCTGGTCGCCGCCGGCGCGCTGCTCCAGCTCAACCTCGGGGCGCTGACCGGCCGCCATGGCCCGCGCGCGCGGCGCCTCGCGGAGCGGTTCCTCGATGCCGGACTCTACGCCGTGGTCGGGACCGACCTGCACGCGCCCGACGAGGCCGAGCGCTGGATCACCGTCGCCCTGCGCGCGCTCGAGCGGCGCACCGGGGCCGCGGGCGCCGCACTGCTCTGCGAGGAGAACCCGCGCCGGGTCCTCGCGGGAGAGGAGATCGGGAGATGAAGCGCGTCGTGCAGTCGTCGGCAGGGCTCGCCATCTCCGCCGGCGCCCTGTGGGTCACGCTGCGGGGCAAGGACCTCTCCCGCATCGCCGCGGAGATCCAGCACGCCGACTACCGCTGGCTGTGGCCGTACCTCGTGATCCTCACCGCGATCCACCTCATCCGGACGGTGCGCTGGGGCATCCTGCTCGAGCCCGTCGCGAAGGTGCCGTTCGGGCGGCTGAACGCCGTGTCGGCCGTGGGGATCATGGCGCTCATCGTGCTGCCGTTCCGGCTCGGCGAGTTCGCGCGGCCCTACCTCGTCGCCGAGCGCCCGCGCCTGCGCGTCTCGGCGGCGCTGTCGTCGGTGGTGGTGGAGCGCGTCGTGGACGGCCTCTTCACGGCGGTCCTCCTCTTCGTGACGCTGCTGGCCGTGCCGGAGGGGACGCGCGGCCTGCAGGCGTTCAGGGCCGCCGGCGTGCTCGTGTTCGTCGTCTTCGGGGCGCTGCTCGCGTTCCTCGTCCTCGCCTACCGGAACCGCGCCCGGGCGGTCCGCCTCACGCACCGCCTCGTCGATCCGATCTCGCCGCGCATCGCCGAGCGCGCGGCGGGCATGATGGACGCGTTCATCCACGGGCTGCGGCTCGTCCCATCGCGGCGCAAGGTCCTGTCGTTCTTCCTGCTGACCGGCGTCTACTGGGGCCTGAACGGCTGGGGCATCCAGCTCTTCGCCCGGAGCTTCGGCTTCTCGCTCGGCCTGGTCGACGCCTACACGGTGCTGGGTGTGCTCATCGTCGGCGTGATGGTGCCGGCGGGCCCGGGGATGGTCGGGACGTTCCAGGCCGCGATCCTGGCCGGGCTGTCGCTCTTCGTCACCGACGCGGGCGAGCGCGGCCTCGCGTTCGCGAACGTGCTGTGGGCGGTGCAGTTCGCGCAGCAGGCGCTGTTCGGGCTCGCGTTCCTCTTCTCGCGCCACATCCAGCTCGGGCGCATCTTCGACGCGCAGCACGAGGTCGAGGAGCAGCTCGAGGCCGAGGAGGCGGAGTACCAGCGCGGCGCGGAGGGGCGCGCCGCGAACGGCCCGGGGCGCTGAAGGCGGGCGGTTACGCCGCCTCGACGCGGGCGCGGGCCGCCCGAGCGTCCTCGAGGGCGGGCGAGACGTCCGCCATGAACCACCCATCGAGGATATCGTCCAGCTCCCTGACCAGGTCGTCGAACGAGGCGTCCTCGGTGAGCGCGGCGCTCTGGTGCTCGGTGTCCACGGAGCCTCCTCCGATATCAGGTGCGATATCGGGCGCCGGTGTACCACGTCCCTCCGACACGTCAAGATCCTCGGGACGCGGAATGGACGCGGAGCGCGGAGTCGAGCGTAGCGCGAAGCGCGGATCGAAGGGTGCTACACGGCGACCTGCACCGCCGCCGCCGCCGCGAAGCGCCGCAGCGCCTCGAGGGGCAGCGCCCCGGACACCCGCTCCACCTCGCGGCCTTCGCGGAAGGCGACGAGCGTGGGGATCGCCTGGATCCCGAACCTGGCGCCCGCGTCCGGGTGCGCCTCGGTGTCGAGCTTGAGCACGACGAACCGCCCCGCCTCCTCGCGCGCGAACCGCTCGAGCACCGGCGCGAAGGCGCGGCAGGGGGCGCACCAGGGCGCCCAGAAATCCACCAGCACGGGCGCGGGGCTGGCGGCGATGGCGCGCTCGAGCTGGGAGGCGTCCACGTGCTCGGCCGCGCCGGACGTCACGAGGTCGGCCTTGCACCGGCCGCACACCGGCAGACGTTCCGGGACGAGCAGGGCGATGCGGTTGAAGGCGCCGCAAGCGGGGCAGCGGAAGATGAGGGGCGAAGGCATGTCGGCGGGGCTCCTCGCCTGGATTTCTTAAGTGGCCCTCGGCCGCCTGCAACGAACAGCGCGACGGGTGCCGTCGCCTTCGCTGGGCGACGCGCGAGCGTGGCGCTACTCGAGGCTCACTCGCATGCGGGACGAGAGGATCCGATGAAGACCTTTCCGTCCGTCCGGCACATCGGCGTGACCGTCGCCCGACCGCCGGCCGAGGTCTACGCCTTCGCCGCGGATCCCCGAAACCTTCCGCTCTGGGCGAACGGGCTCAGCGGGTCCATCGAGGAGGTGGACGGCGAATGGCTGGCCGAATCACCGATGGGCAAGGTGAAGGTCCACTTCACGCAGCCGAACGACCTCGGCGTGCTGGACCACGACGTCGTGCTCGGCTCCGGCGTGATCGTCCACAATCCGATGCGGGTCATCGCGAACGGCGAAGGCAGCGAGGTCGTGTTCACGCTCTTCCGGCGGCCGGAGATGACGGATGCGGAGTTCACTGCCGACGCGGGCGCGGTGGAGCGCGACGTCGCGGCGCTGAAGCGGCTGCTGGAGGAGCGTGCGGGTCGCGAGTGAAATTGGTGGTGAGGGAGAGAATC
>JBJMQK010000206.1:0-5042 GCA_045802735.1 Anaeromyxobacteraceae bacterium
CGCTCGCAGGAGGGTCACCGCCTGATGGCTGAGGGCATGAAGAAGCTGCTACGTCACTCCGACCTGCTCGGCGCGGGAGCCGTCGTGCTGGTCGTGGTGATGATGGTCATCCCGCTGCCGTCGTTTCTCCTCGACCTCTTCATCACCCTGAACATCTCGGCGGCGCTGGCGATCGTCGTCACCACCTTGTACTTGCCGCGGGCGCTGGATTTCGCGGCCTTCCCCAGCCTCCTGCTGCTGACCACGCTGTTCCGGCTGGCGATCAACGTCTCGGTCACCCGCCTGATCCTGCTCCACGGCGACGCCGGGCACGTCGTGAAGTCCTTCGGCCAGTTCGTGGTCGGCGGCAACGTGGTGGTCGGCCTGGTGGTCTTCCTGATCCTCGTGGTCATCCAGTTCGTGGTGATCACCAACGGCGCTGGCCGCGTGGCCGAGGTGGCCGCGCGCTTCACCCTGGACGCCATGCCCGGCAAGCAGATGGCGATCGATGCCGACCTCAACGCCGGCCAGATCACTGACGAGCAGGCCCGCCAGCGGCGCTCCGACATCTCCCGCGAGGCCGACTTCTACGGCGCCATGGACGGCGCCTCGAAGTTCGTGCGCGGCGACGCCGTCGCGGGCCTCGCCATCACGGCGATCAACCTCGTGGGCGGCCTCGCCGCGGGGCTCCTGCGCGACCACCTCTCGCTGGCGCAGGCGGTCGAGACCTACTCGCTCCTCACGGTGGGTGACGGCCTCGTGTCGCAGCTCCCGGCGCTCCTCGTCTCCACCTCGAGCGGCATCGTGGTGACGCGCGCCGCCGGCGACCACCTCGCCTCGCAGGTCGGCGCGCAGATCTTCGGCCGCCCGCGCTCGCTCACCACCGCCGCCTACGTGCTCGGCGCGCTCGGGCTCCTCCCCGGCATGCCGCTCCTCGCCTTCTGGAGCGTCGGCGGCTCGCTGTGGCTCCTCGGGCGCCGCGCCGCCCGCGCCCAGGCGCTCGCCGCCGCGCTGCCGAGGCCGAAGGCGGGCGCCGACGCCAAGGGCCCCGAGCGCGTGCAGGACCTCCTCGCCGTCGAGGCGCTCGAGCTGGAGGTCGGCTACGCGCTCGTGCCGCTCATCGATCTCGCGAAGGGCGCGGAGCTGCCCGGCCGCGTCACCGCGCTGCGCAAGGGCCTCGCCGGCGACCTCGGCGTCGTCCTGCCGTCGGTGCACCTGCGCGACAACCTCAGGCTCGAGCCGAACGCCTACCGCGTGCTGCTGCGCGGCCTCGAGATCGGCAAGGGCGTCGCCCACGCCGAGCGGCTCATGGCCCTCGACCCGTCCGGCGCGGCGCCCGCCCTCGACGGCATCCGCGGCCAGGACCCGGCGTTCGGGCTGCCCTCGGTGTGGATCGCGCCGTCGGACCGGGCGCGCGCCGAGGCGGCGGGGCTCACCCTCGTCGACCCGCCGTCCGTCATCACGACGCACCTGTCCGAGCTGCTCCGCCGCAACGCGCACGAGCTGATGGGCCGGCAGGAGGCGCAGGAGCTCCTCGCGATCGTCGGCAAGGAGGCGCCGAAGCTCGTCGAGGACGTCGTCCCCGGCACCATCTCGCTCGGCGACCTGGTGCGCGTCCTGCGCGGCCTCCTGCGCGAGGGCGTCTCGATCCGCGACCTGCGCACGGTGCTCGAGGCGCTCGCCGACGCGGCGCCGCGCTCCAAGGAGACGCCCTGGCTCGTGGAGCAGGCGCGGCGCCGCCTCGCGCGGCAGATCACGGCGCGCGTCGCGGGGCCGGACGGCGTCGTCAAGGCGCTCACGCTCGACCGCGCCACCGAGGACCTCCTGCGCGGGAGCCTCGGCGCCTCCGACGGCGAGGCGGCGCTCGGCCCGGACGTCGAGTCCGCCCGCCGCCTCATCGCGAGCCTGGAGTCGCAGGCGACGCGCCTCACCAGCGCCGGGTACCCGGTGGTCGTGCTCGCGCCTCCCGACCTCCGCCGCCCCATCTTCGATTTCGGCTCGCGCTTCGTCCCCGACCTGTGGGTGGTCGCGGCGCGCGAGCTCGTCCCCGGCACCACGGTCGAGCCCGCGGGCGTCCTCCAGGCCACACTCGCCGCGCTCGAGAGCGCCGCCGCGTAACGGAGCAGAACCATGAGCGCCACCGTCCGCACCTTCCGAGCAGCGAACTCCCAGAGCGCCCTCGCCGCCGTGAAGGCGGCCCTCGGCCCCGACGCCGTCCTCATCTCCACCCGCACCGTGCCCGGCGGGCTGTGGAAGAAGCCCGAGGTGGAGGTGGTCGCGGCGCTCGGGGAGGCGTTCGAGGGGCGGGCCGCCCCGCCCTCGCCCTGGAACGCGAACGCGACCTCGAACCCGACCTCGACCCGGAACGCGAACGTCCGCCCACAGCCGTACGCGACGGAGTCGAAGGGCGAGGAGTGGATCTCCACCTACCCCGCCTCCGTCCGCGCGCAGCGCCGGCCCGAACCGCCCATCTCGCGCCCCGCCGACGATCCGCTCTTCTCCGAGGTCCAGGCCCTGCGCCGCTCCGTCGAGGAGGCGCGCCGCGCGCTCGCGCTCGTGACCCGCGAGGCGCGCTCCGGCCGCGAGCTGCAGCTCCCGCCCGCCGCCGCCGAGCTGCACGCGCGGCTCTGCTCCCGCGGCGTCGAGCCCGAGATCGCCGAGGAGCTGGTGCGCCAGGCCCTCGCGCTCGCCAGCGCCCCGCGCGCCGGCGGCCTCGACGGCGCCATCCGCGACCTCCTCGGCGAGCGCCTCGTCCCGTGCCGCGCGCCCTGGCTCCACGGCGGCCGCCACGCCATCGCGCTCGTGGGGCCGACGGGGGTCGGCAAGACCACGACGCTCGCCAAGATCGCGGCGCGCGCGCTGCTCGAGGCGAAGAAGAAGGTCGCGCTGCTCACGGTGGACACCTACCGCGTCGGCGCCTGCGATCAGCTCGCCCGCTACGGCGAGATCATGAACGTGCCGGTCCTCGTGGCGCGCGATCGCGCCGAGCTCCTGCGCGCGTACGAGCGGGTCGCCGACGCCGACCTCGTGCTCATCGACACCGCCGGCCGCTCGTCGCCGGACGACGTCGCCCGGCAGGCGGAGCTCGTGCGCGCGGTGCCGAAGGTCCAGCTCCACCTCGTCGTCTCGGCCGCGACGGGCGCGCAGGAGCTCTCCGCCGTCGCCGACCGCTGGCGCGCGCTCGCGCCGGACCGGCTCGTCTTCTCGAAGCTCGACGAGGCGGCGGGGCCGGGCGCGATCGTCTCCGCGGCGGTGCGCATCGGACGCCCGGTGAGCTGCGTCGCCGACGGCCAGCGCGTGCCGGAGGACCTGCACGCGCTCACCGGGCCCGAGCTCGTCTCGCTCGTCTTGCCGGAAGAGCCGCAGCCCGAGGGGAGGGCGTGACCGTGGACCAGGCCGAGAGCCTGCGCGAGCTCGTCGCGCGCCGCAGCCCCGCCTCGCCCTCGCTGCGCGTCATCGCGGTGACGAGCGGCAAGGGCGGCGTGGGCAAGACCCACCTCGCCTGCAACCTGTCCGTCCTCGCCGCGCGCGCCGGCCGCCGCGTGCTGCTCGTCGACGCAGACCTCGGCCTCGCGAACGCCGACATCGTGCTCGGCATCGCGCCGCACCACCACCTCGGCCACGTGCTCGAGGGGTCGGTGCCGCTCGACGAGGTGCTCGCGGAGGGGCCCGAGGGCGTCCGCGTCCTCGCCGCCTCGACGGGCGTGCAGGAGCTGACCCAGCTCGACGACGCCCAGAAGCTGCGGCTCGTGACCGCGCTCGACGTGCTCGAGGATCGCTTCGACCTCATCATGATCGACTGCGGCGCCGGCATCGGCGACAACGTGCTCTTCTTCGCGGGCGCGGCGCAGGAGGCGCTCCTCGTCATCTCGCCCGAGCCGACGAGCCTCACCGACGCCTACGCCGCGGTGAAGGTGCTGTCGCAGCAGGCCGGCGTCGAGCGCTTCTCGGTCATCGTGAACCAGGCGCCGACCGCGGCGCACGCGCGCGAGGTGTTCCAGAAGCTGACGCGCGTGACGGACCGCTTCCTCACCGCGCGCGTGGGGCTGCTCGGGCACGCGCCGCGCGACGAGAACCTCCACCGCGCGCTCATGGCGCAGCGCCCGGTCGTGGAGCTCTTCCCGCGCTCGCCGGTGTCGCGCGCGATGGAGACGCTCACCCGCGACCTGCTCGCCTCGGCGCCGCCGCCCGCGCTCCAGGGCGGCCTCAAGTTCCTCTTCGACCGCGTGCAGCGAGAGACCGCCCGCGCCTGACCATGCCCCACCGCGCCCACACCCGCTACGCCGCAGAGCCCGAGAGCGACGCCGCCCTGGTGGCGCGCCACGCGACCCTCATCGACCGCGCCGCGCGCCGGGTGGCGGGCCGCACCGGCGGCGCCGTCGCGCCGGACGACCTGTGGTCCGCGGGGGCGATGGGGCTGCTCGAGGCGGCGCGCCGCTTCGACGGGGCGCGCGACGTCCGGTTCGAGACCTTCGCCGAGCACCGCATCCGCGGCGCGATGCTGGACGAGCTGCGCCGGATCGATCACCTCCCGCGCCGGCTCCGCACGCAGGCCGACGAGATCGGCCGCGCGCGGGTGAAGCTGACGCAGGCCCTGCAGCGCGAGCCGACGACCGACGAGGTCGCGGCGGAGGTGCAGCTCCCGCTCGACGAGCTCGGCGCCATCGAGGGCGTGGTGCAGCCCCACGTCGGCTTCCTCGACGTGCTCGAGTCACCCGCCGCAGCCGCCGACGAGCAGGTCGGGCGCGCCCAGGCGGTGGCAGCGCTCACTCGCGCCGTCGCGACGCTCAGCGATCGGCTCCAGCTCGTGCTCTCGCTCCACTACGTCGAGGGGCTCACGTACCGCGAGATCGCGAAGATCCTCGAGGTCTCCGAGCCGCGGGTGTGCCAGCTGCACGGGGAGGCGGTGGGGGCGCTGAGGAAGGTGATGGCGGACGGGGGGGAGTGAGGGGGGCTGTCGCGGGTCGCGGGTCGAGGTCGGGGTCGGGGTCGGGGTCGGGGGCGAGGGCGAGGGCGGGGTCGAGGGCGGGGGCGGGGTCGGGGTCGGGGGCGGGGGCGCGGGG
>JBJMQK010000235.1:0-3891 GCA_045802735.1 Anaeromyxobacteraceae bacterium
GAGCGCCCCGACTTCCTCCCCGAGACCGCGCACATCCGCTCCTCCGAGTGGACGGTGGCGCCGCTCCCGCCCGACCTCCTCGACCGGCGCGTCGAGATCACGGGCCCGGTCGAGCGCAAGATGATCATCAACGCGCTCAACTCGGGCGCGTCGGTCTTCATGGCCGACTTCGAGGACTCGAACTCGCCCACGTGGGAGAACGCGGCGCAGGGGCAGGTGAACCTGTGCGACGCGATCCGCCGGACGATCGAGTTCACCGCGCCGGAGACCGGGAAGGCCTACCGCCTCGCCGAGAAGACGGCGGTCCTCTTCGTCCGACCCCGCGGCTGGCACCTCGTCGAGAAGCACGTGCTCGTCGACGGCCGGCCGGTGCCGGGCGGGATCTTCGATCTCGCCGTCTACTTCCTCAACAACGCGAAGGAGCTCGTGGCACGCGGCTCCGGCCCCTACTTCTACCTGCCGAAGATGGAGAGCCACCTCGAGGCGCGGCTCTGGAACGACGTGTTCGTGCGCGCGCAGGAGGTCGTGGGCGTGCCGCGCGGCACGATCAAGGCGACCTGCCTCATCGAGACGCTCCCCGGCGCGTTCGAGATGGACGAGTTCCTGTGGGAGCTGCGCGAGCACTCCGCCGGCCTCAACTGCGGCCGCTGGGACTACATCTTCTCGTACATCAAGCGCTTCCACGCGGACCCGACGTTCGTGCTGCCGGATCGCGGCCAGGTGACGATGGACAAGTCGTTCCTCGCCGCCTACGTGCAGCTCCTCATCCAGACCTGTCACAAGCGCAACGTGCACGCGATGGGCGGCATGGCGGCGCAGATCCCGATCAAGGACAACCCCGCCGAGAGCGAGGCCGCGCTCGCCAAGGTCCGCGCCGACAAGCTGCGCGAGGTGAAGGCGGGCCACGACGGCACCTGGGTCGCGCACCCCGGCCTCGTGCCCGTCGCGAAGGCCATCTTCGACGAGCACATGAAGGGCCCGAACCAGATCCACGTGAAGCGCGAGGACGTGAAGGTCGGGCAGAAGGACCTCCTCGCCGTCCCCGCGGGCACGCACACCGAGGCCGGTCTGCGCCACTCCATCCGCGTGTCGATCCAGTACCTCGAGGCGTGGCTGCGCGGCTCCGGCTGCGTGCCCCTTTACAACCTCATGGAGGACGCCGCCACCGCCGAGATCAGCCGGGCGCAGGTGTGGCAGTGGATCCACCACGGCGTGTCGCTCGACGACACGAAGCAGCAGGTCACCGCCGAGTCGTTCCGCCGCCTCGTCGCCGAGGAGATGGACCGCATCCACCTCGAGGTGGGCGACCGCCGCTTCACCAATGGCAAGTTCCCGGATGCGCGCGCGATCTTCGAGCGCATGTCCACCTCCGCCGACTTCGGCGAGTTCCTCACCCTGCCCGCCTACGACGTGCTCGTCGGCGAGCTCTCCCCCGTCCAGCGGGCGGCGAACGGCGCGGTCTCACAGGCGGCGGAGGACGGCCCGGCGCCGTTCCACCCGGATCCGCGGCGCTGGGAGGGCGTGCGCCGCAGCTACGACAGGCGCGCGGTGGAGAAGCTCCGCGGCACGGTGAAGATCGAGTACACGCTCGCCGAGATGGGCGCGCGGCGGCTGTGGGACCTCCTCCACACCGAGCCCTACGTGCACGCGCTCGGCGCGCTCACCGGCAACCAGGCCGTGCAGATGGTGAAGGCGGGCCTCAAGGCCATCTACCTCTCGGGCTGGCAGGTCGCGGCCGACGCGAACACGGCGGGGCAGACCTACCCCGACCAGTCGCTCTACCCGGCCGACTCGGTGCCCGCGGTCGTGCGCCGCATCAACCGCGCGTTCCAGCGCGCCGACCAGATCGCGCACGGCGAGGGGCAGGACGGGACGCACTGGTACGCGCCCATCGTCGCCGACGCCGAGGCCGGCTTCGGCGGCCCGCTCAACGCCTACGAGCTCATGAAGGCGATGATCGAGGCCGGCGCCGCCGCGGTCCACTTCGAGGACCAGGTGGCGAGCGAGAAGAAGTGCGGTCACCTCGGCGGCAAGGTGCTCGTGCCGACCGCGCAGTTCGTCCGCACGCTCACCGCCGCGCGCCTCGCGGCGGACGTCATGGGCGTGCCGACGATCCTCGTCGGCCGCACCGACGCCGACTCGGCGAAGCTCATCATGAGCGACGTCGACCCGTACGACGCGCCCTTCCTCGACCGCTCGAAGGGCCGCACGCCCGAGGGCTTCTACTACCTGAAGGGCGGCGTCGACTGCGCGATCCACCGCGCCCTCGCGTACGCGCCGTACGCAGACCTCATCTGGTGCGAGACCTCGCACCCGGACCTCGAGGAGGCGCGGCAGTTCGCCGAGGGCGTGCACTCGAAGTTCCCCGGCAAGATGCTCGCCTACAACTGCTCGCCGTCGTTCAACTGGCGGAAGAAGCTCGACGAGGCGACCATCGCCCGCTTCCAGCGCGAGCTCGGGGCGATGGGCTACAAGTTCCAGTTCGTCACCCTCGCCGGCTTCCACGCGCTCAACTACTCGATGTTCAACCTGGCGCGCGAATACCGCGACCGCGGCATGGCGGCCTACAGCGAGATGCAGCAGGCGGAGTTCGCCGCGGAGAAGCAGGGCTACACCGCGACGCGCCACCAGCAGGAGGTCGGCACGGGGTACTTCGACCACGTGCTCGAGACCGTCACCGGCGGCACGGCGTCGACGAAGGCGCTCGAGGGGTCCACCGAGGCGGCGCAGTTCACCGCCGGTGACCGGCTCGCCGCGGCGCACCGGACGATGGAGCAGGATCATCAGGCGCTCGGCGGCATCACGGCGCGCGTCAAGGCGGCGCAGGGGCTCCCCGCGCTCGTCGCGGCGCTCGACGAGCTGTCGGCGTTCCTCGCCGGGCACTTCGAGCGCGAGGAGCGGGACGAGGGGATCTTCGGCATCCTGGCGAAGCGCGGGACGTCCGAGCAGGCGGACCAGCTCGTGGGCGAGCACCGCCGCATCCTCGGCGAGGTGAAGAACCTCGCGCAGGGCGCGAAGGGCGGCCTGACCGCGGCGCAGGTGGGCGAGCGCGCCGCAATCGTGGCGAGCGAGCTGCGCGACCACGAGACGCGCGAGCACGCGATCGCCGAGAAGGCGCTCGGCGCGACGGCGCGGGCGTAAGGTCGGTCGAGACGCTCACGGGCGGGGCTGGCGCGCGCCGGCCCCGCCCTCTTCTTTCGCCGCGGGCGCCCGCGGGGGTCGCGCCATGAATGCTCCGGCGCGCGCGCCGTCCAGCGGATGGCTACAGATGAGATCCATGCGATCGAGCCACATCTCACGCGCGGCGGCTTGCGCGCTCGCCGTGGGCCTCGGGGCCGCGTGCGGCAGCAGCGGGACGAACCCGAGCCCCGCGGGCGGCGCGGACGCGGGGGGCAACACGCTCGCGTGCTCCGACCCGAACGCTGGGCTCACGTTCCCGACGTGCACGCCGGCGGCCCCCGTCGTCGCCGACGGGACCGAGCAGATCCTGTTCCACGGCGTCGTCACCGTGGGCCAGACCGCGCAGGTCTTGGTGCCCTCGCGGATGGTGGGCCTCACCATCGTGGAGCAGGCCGCGTCGGCCGTTCCGGTGACGATCAAGTTCAAGCCCGCGGGGTGCACCGAGGCGTTCCCGCTCGACAACGTCGCCGTACCATTCCGGGTCACCGATCCGGATGGCGCCGTCGTCTACGACGACAACGTCGTCCCCGCTGATCCCGAGACCGCGGCGGCGTTCTTCGCGAGCGACTCGCCGTTCACCGGGACGCTCACGATCCCGAACACGAGCGCCGGGCTCGACGCCGTGCGCGCCGTCGGGCAGCTCAGACCCGGCGTCTGGAACGTCGTGGTCAGCGACTTCGCATACGAGTGCACGCTGCAGCCGGCGACGTG
>JBJMQK010000242.1:0-4784 GCA_045802735.1 Anaeromyxobacteraceae bacterium
ACGAGCGCCACCGCGCGCAGCAGCCCCGGGACCGGCGACGGGACGTTCGTCCTCCTCATCGAAGCCGCTCCACCGACCGGAGCCGGGCGCTCCGCGCGCGCGGGTTCCGGGCGAACTCCTCGTCGTCCGAGGCCTTCACCGCCTTCGTCGTCACCTTCGCGAACGCCGCCTCGGCGCCGCAGGCGCACACCGGCAGGTCGGGCGGGCAGGTGCACGCCGTGGTGAGGGCCTTGAAGCGCTCCTTCACCATGCGGTCCTCGAGCGAGTGGAAGCTGATCGCCGCCGCGCGCCCACCCTTCGAGAGCAAGGACGGGAGCGCGTCGAGCCACGCCGCGAGGGCGCCGAGCTCGTCGTTGACCGCGATGCGCAGGGCCTGGAAGGTGCGCGTCGCCGGGTGGATCCGCTTCGGCCAGGCGCGGCGCGGGATCGCGTTCGCCACCACCTCGGCGAGCCGCGCGGTGTCGAGCGCCTCGCCCTCGCCCACGGCGCGCTTCACGGCGCGCGCGATCGGCCGCGCGAAGGGCTCCTCGCCGAACTCCTCGAGGATCCGCGCGAGCTCGCGCTCGTCGATGCGCGCGAGCAGCTCCGCGAGCGACTCGCCGCCCTCGCCCATCCGCATGTCGAGCGGCCCGGCGTCGCGGAAGGAGAAGCCGCGCGAGGGGTCGTCGAGCTGGGGCGAGGAGACGCCGAGGTCGACGAGCGCGCCGTCCACGCCCGCGATCCCGAGCGCCGCGAGCACGTTCTTCGCGTCGCGGAAGTCGGCCCGCACGGCGCGGAACGCCTCGCCGTAGCGCGCCAGGCGCGCGTGCGCCGCCGCCACGGCCCGCGGGTCCTTGTCGATGGCGATCACGCGCGCCCCCGCTTCGAGCAGGAGCCCGGAGTGCCCGCCGCCGCCGAGCGTCCCGTCGAGCAGGAGCTTGCCCGGCGCGGGGCAGAGGATCCGGACCACCTCGCTGGCGAGTACCGATTCATGGCGAAACTCGGCGGTCACGCAGCCCGCACGGCCTCCTCGACGTCGCTGTGGAACTCCACGTAGCCGCCCGCGCCGCCCGCGTGCACGAGGTCCTTCACGTAGCGGGACGCGCCCGCGGCACGCAGCCCGGGAATCGCCTTGAGGAGCGCGGCCCCCGCGTAGTGGAGGTGCGTCACGCGCTTCAGGTCGACCACGACGGTGCGCCCCTCGCGGCGCGCCTCCGCCGCGAGCGAGGCGATCGCCGCGAGCTCCGCCCGCCCCAGCTCGCCCGCGCCGCGGATCACCGTCACGCCGTCCTCCCGCCTCGCCTCGTACATGCCGCCTCCGCCCGCCGCCGCCCGCGCTTCACCGTCGGTCATTTGAAGAAGTCGACGACCTCGCCCTCGCCCATCTCCTTCGTCATCTGCTCCTCGTAGAGCGCCTTGTCGAAGAGGTGCATGTGCCGGCCCATGCCCACCCAGACGACGTCCTTCGACAGCGCCGCGAACTCGCGCAGCGCGGGCGGCACGAGCACGCGCCCGTGCACGTCGAGGTCCACCTCGTGGGCGGTCGAGTAGAAGCGCAGGATGTTCTTCTGCGCGCGCAGGTCGAGCGGCGACGCCTGCATCAGCCGCTCCTCGAGCCGCTTCCACTCCGAGAGCGGCAGCGCCTGGACCGCCCGCCAGTGCGGGTACTGCGTCAGCACGATCTTCGGCTCGTTCGCCACCGCCAGCGCCTCCCGGAACTTGGCCGGGAGGCTGGTCCGCCCCTTCGCGTCGATCGCGTGGCTGAAGGTCCCGAAGAACACGGTGGCGAGGCCGATGCCGCATTGATCCACTTGGTGACACTGTTTCCCACTTACTGCCACCGGATCTACGCGTGCAGGCGCGGTATGTCAACGACCCCAGTAATGTCGCGGGCTTGTCGCTGCTAGGGCGTTCAGCGTAGGGACGTGTGCGCAAGGCGCCGCACCACGAAGGGCGTCGCGCCCGTTTCCGCTGGCGCCGCGAGGGCTTTGCGGCATGCTCCGCACGCGCGCCGTGCGGCCGGCTGCGCGCCGCGCCGACCAGGAGGACAGGATGGGGTCACTCGGGGGCAAGACGCTCTTCATCACCGGCGCGAGCCGCGGCATCGGCAAGGCGATCGCGCTCCGCGCGGCGCGCGATGGCGCGAACGTCGTGATCGCGGCGAAGTCGAACGTGCCGAACCCGAAGCTGCCCGGGACCATCCAGGGCGCGGCGGAGGAGATCGAGGCCGCCGGCGGCAAGGCGCTCGCGATCCGCTGCGACATCCGCGACGACGGCGACGTTGCAGCCGCGGTGAAGGGCGCGGTCGACCGCTTCGGCGGGATCGACGTCGTCGTGAACAACGCGAGCGCCATCCACCTCGCCGGGACGGCCGAGACGCCGATGAAGCGCTTCGACCTCATGAACGGGGTCAACGTGCGCGGGACCTTCGCGGTGACGCAGGCCTGCCTCCCCTTCCTCGCGAAGGCGGAGAACCCGCACGTCCTCGTCCTCTCGCCGCCGCTCTCCCTGAAGCCGCGCTGGTTCGGGCCGCACGTCGCGTACACCATCGCGAAGTACGGCATGAGCATGTGCGTCCTCGGCTGGGCCGAGGAGTGGAAGGAGCGCGGCATCGGCGTGAACGCGCTCTGGCCCCGCACCGTCATCGCGACCGCGGCGCTGAACCTCCTCGGCGGCGACGAGACCGCGAAGCACGGCCGCACCGTCGACATCGTCGCCGACGCGGCGCACGCGATCCTCACCCGCCCGGCGCGGAGCTGCACGGGCAACTTCTTCATCGACGAGGACGTGCTGCGGACCGAGGGCGTGACGTCGTTCGAGCGCTACGCCGTGAAGCAGGGCGAGCCGCTCATGCGCGACCTCTTCGTCGACGCGGCGGAGGACGAGGCCTAGTCTTGGTCGCACTTCCCCGCGGCCGCGCGCCTGCTCGCGCGGCCGTCGCTCATCGGGGGAGCGCCCCGCGGCGCGCCGTCACGCGCACCCCATCCGTGCTCCTCCTCCGGTCAAACAGTGCGCCCACGAGCGGCGCCCGGAGGAGCGATGCAGACCGATCATCGGCGGTTCCAGACCCTCGCGTTCGCGGCGCTCGCCGGCGCCTTCGCCGGCGCCTTCGCCTGCGGCGATCCCTCCGCGGACGGGAGCGGCGGGCGCGCGCTGCGCGGCGACGCCGGCGAGGGGCGGCCCGGCGCGGCGACGCCCTCGGCGGTCCGGGCGCGCAACGCGCACGGCGAGGCGCTCACCGTGAACGTCGACGGCGGCCCGGTCGTGGATCCGGCGGGGCCGTTCTCGCAGGCGCTCGGTACGAACGGTCGCTCCTGCGCGACGTGCCACGTCCCGGAGGCGGCGATGACCCTCACGCCCGCCGTCGTGCGGCGAGTCTTCGACGAGACGAAGGGGACGGCGCCGCTCTTCCGGACGAACGACGGCTCGAACTCGCCGCTCGCCGACGTCTCGACCCTCGCGGCGCGCCGCCGCGCGTACAACCTCCTCCTCGACCGCGCGCTCAACCGCGTGGGCCTGCCCCTCCCCGCCGCCGGCGCGGAGTTCACGCTCATCGGCGTCTCCGATCCTCACGGCTTCGCGAGCGCGGCGGAGCTGTCGCTCTTCCGCCGTCCCCTGCCCGCTGCGAATCTCAAGTTCCTCAGCACCGTCATGTGGGACGGCCGCGAGACCTTCCCCTGCGCGGGCGGCGCGCCCTGCTCCGACGTGAACGGCGCCCCGACCGGCTTCGCGACGCTGCACTTCGACCTCTCCGACCAGGCGAACGGGGCGACGCTGGGGCACGCCCAGGCGGCGGCAGCGCTCACCGACGCGCAGCGCGAGGCGATCGTCCTGCACGAGTCGGCGCTCTTCACGGCGCAGGCCGTCGACGACCGGGCGGGGCCGCTCGATGCCGCCGGCGCGAGCGGCGGGCCGTGGGCGCTGTCGCGGGAGCCGTTCCACTTCGGGGTGAACGACACGTTCGGCGCCTTCGGCGAGACCTTCACGCCCATCGTGATGACGCTCTTCGACGCCTGGGGCGACGGCGGGAGGGAGCGCGGCGGGCGCGCCGAGCGGCGGGCGGCGATCGCGCGCGGCCAGGCACTCTTCAACAGCCGCACCTTCACCATCTCGGGCGTCGGCGGCATCAACGACGTGCTCGGGAAGGACATCACCGGCACCTGCACCACCTGCCACGACACGCCGAACGCGGGCGACCACTCCGTCCCGGCGCCGCTCCGCATCGGGATCGACGCGGCCCAGCCCGTCGGCGGGCTCGACGTGAGCGACCTGCCAGTGTACACGCTGCGTCACGACGAGACCGGTGAGACCGTCACGACGACCGATCCCGGGCGCGCGCTCGTCACCGGGAAGTGGGCCGACGTCGGCAAGTTCAAGGGGCCGATCCTGCGCGGCCTCGCCGCGCGCGCGCCCTACTTCCACAACGGCTCCGCGGCGACGCTCGAGGACGCCGTCCGCTTCTACGACGCGCGCTTCGCGATCGGGCTCACCCCCGGCGAGCGCGCGGACCTCGCGGCGTTCCTCGCGGCGCTGTAGGAGTGCATCGACCTGGCAGCCACCGTCCGTTCGCCCTGAGCGTAGGTCCGCGAAGCGGACCGTAGTCGAAGGGCACGAAGGGGGAACGACCCGTCGCGGCGCGACCCTCCGGGGTCGGCGCTGCGTCGAGGTGAATGCGCCCGCCCGGAGGTACGTCCTCCAGGCGACCACCTGCCGGGAGAGGCCGTATGGCCCTGCGCGCGCACCTCCTCACGACCGCCGCCGCCGCGCTGGTGCTCGGCGCCGCCGGGCCCGCCGCCGCGCTCGCG
>JBJMQK010000340.1:0-3678 GCA_045802735.1 Anaeromyxobacteraceae bacterium
GGTCGCGGACGGCATCCCACGCGTCAAGATCAAGGTCGGCCGGGAGCCCGAGCGCGACCCGGGCCGGCTCGACGCGGCGCGCCGGGCGATCGGCGACGCCACCGCCCTGTACGTCGACGCGAACGGCGCCTTCGACCGCAAGCAGGCGCTGCGCTTCGCCGAGCGCGTGGCGGCCGGGTGGGACGTGACCTGGTTCGAGGAGCCGGTCAGCTCGGCAGACCTCGCCGGCCTGCGCCTCCTGCGCGACCGCGCGCCGGTGGGAATGGACGTCGCGGCGGGGGAGTACGGCTACGAGCCCTTCTACTTCCGGCGCATGCTCGAGGCGGGTGCGGTCGACGTGCTGCAGGCCGACGCCACGCGCTGCGGTGGGCCGACCGGGTTCCTCCGCGCCGCCGCGCTGTGCGACGCGTTCGGCATGCCGCTCTCGGCGCACTGCGGGCCGCAGCTGCACGCGCACCTCTGCTGCGCCGCCGCGCGCGCTCGACACGTCGAGCTCTTCCACGACCACGTGCGCATCGAGCGGATGCTCTTCGACGGTGCGCTGCGGCCCGACGCCGGCCGGCTCCGCCCCGATCCGTCGCGGCCCGGCGTGGGCGTCGAGGTGCGCTGGGGGGAGTTCGAGCGGCACGAGGTGCGGATCTGAAGAGGGGAGGGAAGCCGTGGAGACGAGGGAGCCCTTTCCGTCCGACGCCGCGCGTGCGCTCGCCGCCGACCTCGCGCGGCGCATCGAGGGCGAGGTCCGCTTCGACGTCGGCAGCCGCGCGCTCTATGCCACCGACGGATCGAACTACCGGCAGGTACCGATCGGCGTCGTGGTCCCGCGATCGCTCGACGAGCTCCCCGAGATCGTCGCCACGTGCCGGCGGCACGGCGCGCCCGTGCTGGCGCGCGGCGGCGGCACGAGCCTCGCCGGACAGTGCTGCAACGTCGCGGTGGTCATCGACTTCACGAAGTTCTGCCACCGCATCCTCTCGGTCGACCCGCGCGCCAGGACGGCGTGGGTCGAGCCCGGCGTCGTCCTCGATGACCTCCGCGACGCCGCCGAGGAGCACCACCTCACCTTCGGCCCGGATCCGTCGACGCACACGCACTGCACGCTCGGGGGGATGATCGGCAACAACTCGTGCGGCGTGCACTCGGTGATGGCAGGGCGGACCGCGGACAACGTCGAGGAGCTCGAGATCCTGCTGTACGACGGGACGCGGCTCACCGTCGGCGCGACGAGCGACGAGGCGCTCGAGGCCGCGATCCGCGCCGGCGGGCGGCGCGGCGAGATCTACGGCGCGCTGCGAGCGCTGCGCGACCGCACCGCCGACCTCGTGCGCCAGCGCTTTCCGGACATCCCGCGGCGCGTGTCGGGCTACGCGCTCGACGAGCTGCTCCCCGAGAAGGGCTTCCACGTCGCGCGCGCGCTCGTCGGGTCGGAGGGCACCTGCGCCGTCACGCTGCGCGCCAAGGTGCGGCTCGTGCACTCGCCACAGGCGCGGACGCTCGTCGTCCTCGGCTACCCGAGCGTCTACGAGGCGGGCGATCACATCCCCGCGATCATGGGGCACCGGCCGATCGGCTGCGAGGGGCTCGACGACCGGCTCGTGGAGGACATGAAGAAGAAGAACCTCCACCCCGAGCGCACCCGCATCCTCCCCGACGGCCAGGGCTGGTTGCTCGTGGAGTTCGGAGGCGCGACGAAGGAGGAGTCGGACGCGAACGCCCGGCGCATGATGGACGCGCTGGGCGCCGGTCGGAGCGCCCCGTCGATGAAGCTCTTCGACGACCCCGAGCAGGAGCACATCCTGTGGACGGTGCGCGAGTCGGGCCTCGGCGCGACGGCGCGCGTGCCCGGCCAGAAGGACACGTGGGAGGGCTGGGAGGACTCGGCAGTCCCCATCGACCGGCTCGGCAGGTACCTGCGCGAGCTGCGCGGGCTCCTCGAGCGCCACGGCTACGGCTGCTCGCTGTACGGCCACTTCGGCCAGGGCTGCGTCCACACGCGCATCGACTTCGGGCTGACGACGGAGGAGGGCGTGGAGCAGTACCGGCGCTTCGCGCACGACGCCGCCCACCTCGTGGTGTCGCACGGTGGGTCGCTGTCGGGCGAGCACGGCGACGGCCAGTCGCGGGCCGAGCTGCTCCCCATCATGTACGGCGACGAGCTCGTCCGGGCGTTCGGCGAGTTCAAGCGCATCTGGGATCCGGACTGGAAGCTCAACCCGGGCAAGGTGGTGGAGCCCTACCGCATCGGCGAGAACCTCCGGCTCGGCCCGGGGTACGAGGAGGCGCGCCCCCGGACCTTCTTCCGCTACGCCGCGGACGACGGGAGCTTCGGGCGGGCCACCACGCGCTGCGTGGGCGTCGGCGAGTGCCGGCGCGAGAAGGGCGGCGTGATGTGCCCGTCGTACAGGGTGACGCGCGAGGAGATGCACTCGACGCGCGGCCGCGCCCACCTCCTCTACGAGATGCTCGAGGGGGAGCCGCTCGGCGGCGGGTGGAAGGACGAGCACGTGAAGGACGCACTCGACCTCTGCCTCGCGTGCAAGGGATGCAAGAGCGACTGCCCGATGCAGGTCGACATGGCGACCTACAAGGCCGAGTTCCTCTCGCACTTCTACGCAGGCCGGCTCCGGCCGCGGCACGCTTACGCCATGGGGCTCATCATGGTGTGGGCGCGCCTCGCCGCGTTCGCGCCGCGGCTCGCGAACTTCGTGACGCACGCGCCGGTGCTCGCCCGGCTCGCGAAGCTCGCGGGCGGGATCGCGCCGGAGCGCGACGTCCCGCGCTTCGCGCCGTACACGTTCCGGCGCTGGTACGAGGCGACGCGCGGGCGGCGCAGCGCCACCGCGGCGGCGCCGCGCGGCCCGGTCGTGCTCTTCGTCGACACGTTCAATGACCACTTTCACCCCGGGACGGCGATCGCGACGCTCGAGGCGCTCGAGGAGGCCGGCTATGCGGTCGAGCTCCCGGCGCGGCGCCTCTGCTGCGGGCGGCCGCTCTACGACTTCGGGATGCTCGCGCGCGCGCGCCGGCAGCTCCTCGAGATCCTCGACGTGCTCGCGCCGCGCGTCGAGGCCGGGCTGCGCGTCGTGGGGATGGAGCCCTCGTGCGTCGCGGTGCTGCGCGACGAGCTGTGCGCGCTCGTCGGCGACGACCCGCGCGCGAAGCGCGTCGCCGACGCGTCGCTCATGCTGTCGGAGCTGTTCGAGCGCGACGGGGTGCCCGTCCCGCGGCTCGAGGCCAGGGCGGTGATGCAGGGGCACTGCCACCACCACGCCGTCATCGGCCTCGACGCCGAGATCGCGGTGCTGAGGCGCATGGGGCTCGAGCTCGAGCGCCCCGACAGCGGCTGCTGCGGCATGGCGGGGTCGTTCGGCTTCGAGCGCGGCGCGCACTACGACGTCTCGATCGCGGCGGGGGAGCGCGGGATCCTGCCGGCGGTGCGCCGCGCCCCGCACGACGCGCTCATCCTCGCCGACGGCTTCTCCTGCCGCGAGCAGATCGCGCAGGGCACCGGCCGCCGCGGCCTGCACCTCGCGGAGGCGCTGCAGCTCGCGCGCCAGCGGATCCCCGCCGCGGATCGCCCGGAGCGGAGCGTCGTCGGCCGCCTCCCTGCGCTGCCGCTGCGCGCGCGGGGTCGCGAAGGCCGCGCTCGCCGCCGCGATCCTCGCGTCCATCGGCGCCGTC
>JBJMQK010000560.1:0-4339 GCA_045802735.1 Anaeromyxobacteraceae bacterium
GGATCAGGGGCGTCGCCTGAACCACGGCGTCTCGGCCCGGACCGTGGTGCCGCCGCTCAGCATCCCGCGCGTGAAGAACTCGGTCTCGAAGAAGTGGTACGGGTGCACGAGCTCGGGGCGGCTCACCTCCTCGAGCCTCGCCGCGAGCGCGTCGGGGAGGACGAGGTCCACCGCGCCGAGGTTGTCCTCCAGCTGCGCGAGCTTCGTCGCGCCGAGGATGACGAACCCGACGCCGGGGCGGCGCAGCGTCCAGCTCAGCGCGACCTGCGCCGGGGAGCGGCCGACCTCGCCCGCGATCTGCACGAGCGCGTCGACGATGGCCCAGTTGCGCTCGGTGAAGAGCTTCGTGAACCCCGGGTTCCCGCTGGCGGCGATCGCGGGCAGCCGCCCCTCGCCGCTCGCCGCGACGCCCTCGCGCCGGTACTTGCCGGTGAGGAGGCCCGAGGCGAGCGGGCTCCAGGGCGTGATCGCGGCGCCGAGCGCGAGCGCCGCCGGGACGTGCTCGCGCTCGATGTTCCGCTCCACGAGCGAGTACTCGAGCTGCAGCGCCACGATGGGCGTGAGCCCGTCGCGCTCGGCGAGCGTCTGCGCGCGCGCGAAGTACCAGGCCGGCACGTCGGAGAGCCCGGCGTGGCGGATCTTGCCGGCGCGCACGAGATCGGTGAGCGTCGAGAGCACCTCCTCGACCGGCGTGATGCCGTCCCAGGCGTGGACCCAGTACAGGTCCACGTGGTCGGTCTTGAGGCGCCGCAGCGATCCCTCGAGCGCGCGGTACAGGTTCTTCCGCCCGTTGCCGCCGGAGTTGGGATCGCCCGGCGTCGAGCCGAGCGTGTACTTCGTCGCGATGACGGCGCGGTCGCGCCCGCCCGCCTCCTGGAAGTAGTCGCCGATGAGCGCCTCGCTCGAGCCGCCGGTGTAGCCGTCGGCGGTGTCGATGACGTTGCGCCCGCGTCGAGGTAGCGCGCGAGCATGCGGTGCACGACCTCGCGTGGGCTGCCCCAGCCCCACTCCGTCCCGAACGTCATCGTCCCGAGCGCGACGGGGCTCACCCGCAGCCCCGAGCGGCCGAGGAGGTGGTACGTCGACAGCGACCGAGCGTTCGTCTCTTCCATGGGCGTCCTCCGCGGTTTTGATGGAAGTTGTCAACGTCGCGCGGCGCGCGCTCGCCGGCGCGGGGAGGGCGACGCGTCGCCTTGCCACGCGCGCGCCGCGCGGATAGACGACGGCGAGCGGCAGGAGCGGCGATGGCTTGCATCCGCAAGGAATTCGTCATCGAGGCCGACGCCGACGCGGTGTGGGCCGCGATCCGCGACGTCGGCGCGGTGCACCGCCGGCTCGTCCCGGGGGTCGTCGTCGCCACGCGCCTCGAGCCCGGCGCGCGCGTCGTGACGTTCGCGAACGGGATGGTCGTGCGCGAGCTCATCGTGGACCTCGACGACGAGGCGCGCCGGCTCGCCTACGCGGCGGTCGAGGGCGGGCGGGCGACGCACCACCACGCGACCTTGCAGGTGTTCGACGCGGGCCACGGGCGCGCCCGGATCGTGTGGGTCACGGACGTCGTGCCGGACGAGGTCGCGGGCCCGGTGCGCGCGCTCGTCGAGCAGGGAGCGGCGGCCATGAAGGCCACGCTGGAACGGCGCGAAGGGGGCGGCGGATGACGACCCGCATCGAGGAGGTCGCGGAGCGGATCTACTGCATCTCCACCTTCTTCCCGCAGATCCCGCCCCGCGGCTTCGCGTTCAACCAGGTGCTCGTCGACGCGGACGAGCCGCTCCTCTTCCACTGCGGGATGCGGTCGCTGTTCGAGGCGGTGCGCGGCGCCGTGGCGCGCGTGCTCCCGCCGGAGCGCCTCCGCTGGGTGAGCTTCTCGCACGTGGAGGCGGACGAGTGCGGGGCCATGAACGCCTGGCTCGCGATCGCGCCGCACGCGACGGTGCTCCACGGCGACGTGGGCTGCGCGGTCTCCGTGAACGACCTCGCCGACCGGCCGCCGCGCGCGCTCGCCGACGGCGCGGTCCAGGATCTCGGCGGGCGCGCGGTGCGCCTCCTCGCGACACCGCAGGTGCGGCACAACTGGGAGGCGATCGTCCTCTTCGAGGAGCGCACCCGCACGCTCCTCGCCGGCGACCTCCTCACCAGCGCGGGCGACGACCGGATCCTCGCGCGCGACGACGTGTCGGAGCGGGTGCTCGACCTCGCCCGCGCGTCGCGCGCCTACTCGCTCGCGCCCGGCACGCGCGCGACCTACGAGCGGCTCGCGGCGCTGCAGCCCGGGGTCGCGGCGTCGATGCACGGCCCCGGCGTCGCGGCGGACGCGGCCGGCGTGCTGCGCCGGATCGGCGCCGGGCTCGAGGCGCTCGCCGCCGCGGCGCCACCCGATCGCTCGCGCCAGCCGCCGCCGAGCGCGCGGTAGAGGTCGACGAGGTTCGAGAGCAGCGCGAGGCGCGTCTGGATGAGCTGCTGCTGCGCCGCGAAGAGGTCGCGCTGGGCGGTGAGCACGGTGAGGTAGCTGTCGATGCCGGTGCGGTAGCGCAGGTCGGAGAGATGGTAGCGGCGCTCCTCCGCCGCGACGCGCGCTTGCTCGGCCTGGAGCTGCTCTCCGAGCGCCGCGCGCGCGACCAGCGCGTCCGAGACCTCGCGGAACCCGGTCTGGATCGCGCGCTCGTACTGCGCCACCTGGATGGACTTCCGCACCTCGGCGACGTCGAGGCCGGCGCGCAGCGCGCCCCCGTTGAAGATCGGGAGCGTGATGCGCGGCGAGAAGCTCCAGGTCCCCGAGCCGCCGCCGAAGAGCCCGCTGAGATCGGCGCTCGACGTGCCACCGAACGCGGTGAGCGAGATCGAGGGGAAGAACGCCGCCCGCGCCGCGCCGATGCTCGCGTTGGCGGAGAGGAGCGCGTGCTCGGCGGCGAGGATGTCGGGGCGGCGCTGCAGCACGTCGGAGGGCAGGCCCGCCGGGAGGTCCTCGACGAAGCGCTGGCCGTCGAGCGGGAGCCCGGCGGGGAGGTCGGGCGGCGGGGGCGCCCCGACGAGCAGCACGAGCGCGTTGTCCGCCTGCGCGCGCTGCTGCTGCGCCACGGACAGGTTGAAGCGCGCGGTGTGCACCTGCGTCTCGGCGGTGCGGAGGTCGAGCTCCGAGGCGCGGCCGCCCTCGTACTGCCGCTTCGCGAGCGCGAGCGACGCCTGGACCGTCTCGAGCGTGCGCTGCGCCAGCGCCACCTGGTCCTCGAGCGCGCGGCCGGAGAGGTACTGCGTCGCGACCGCCGCCACGAGCGACAGGTGCGCGCTGCGGCGCGCCTCCTCCGTCTGGAGGTACTGCTCGAGCGCGGCCGAGGAGAGGCTCCGCACCCGGCCGAAGAGGTCGAGCTCGAACGCGGCGAGGCCGAGGCCGACGCTGTAGGCGGTGCCGGTGGTCGCCGTCCGGGTGACGCTCAGATCCGCGGGGGTGCGAGCGGTCGTCGAGGTGGCGGTCGCGGCGACGGCGGGCAGCTCCTCGGCGCGCTGGATGCGGTACTGCGCGCGCGTCAGCTCCACGTTCAGCGCCGCGACGCGCAGGTCGCGGTTGTTCTCGAGCGCGAGCGCGACGATCGCCCGGAGGCGGGGATCGGCGAAGACGTCGCGCCAGCCCATGTCGGCGGGGGCGACGTTCGCGGGCGCGGCTGCGGCGCCGGTCGGAGCGGCGGCGGCAAAGGCCTCCGCGACGGGCGGCGCCGGCCGCTCGTAGCGCGGCGCGAGCGAGCAGCCGGCGAGGAGGAAGGCGAGCGCGGTCGCGCCCTTCGACTTCGCGCCGCTGCGCGGCGCTACGCTCAGGGTGAACGGAGCCGGGAGGGCGCTACGCATGCGCCGCACCCTTCACCCCGCTCGCCGCGCGGGCGGCGTCCTCCTCCTCCTCGCGCTGCGCGTCGCCGTCGGCATCCTCGTCGCGGACCGGGTGCGGCTTCGAGCGCCGCGCGATGAGGACGAAGAAGAGCGGCACGAACAGGATCGCGAGGACCGTCGCCGAGATCATGCCGCCGATGACGGCGGTGCCGATGGCGATCTGGCCGCCGGCGCCGGCGCCGTGCGCGATGGCGAGCGGCAGGACGCCGAGGATGAAGGCGAGCGACGTCATGAGGATGGGGCGGAGCCGCATGCGCGCCGCCTCGACCGCCGCCTCCATCGCGCCCTTCCCGCGCTCGTGCAGCTCCTTCGCGAACTCGACGATGAGGATGGCGTTCTTCGCCGAGAGGCCGACCGTGGTGAGGAGGCCCACCTGGAAGAAGACGTCGTTCGCGAGGCCGCGCCCGAGCGTGCCGATGACGGCGCCGAGCACGCCGAGCGGCACGACCAGCATGACCGA
>JBJMQK010000598.1:0-3010 GCA_045802735.1 Anaeromyxobacteraceae bacterium
AAACCCTGCTTCCTGAGAGGCGCGCAGCAGGCCCCCGGTGAGACGTGTGTCACGGACGGCAGGCTCAAAGCCCTTTGCGGACCACCCCGCGCTCGGAGCCAGGGCTCCACATCACAACCGAATATGTACGGGGCCACCCACTCGGGAGGAGGGTGGTTCGACGTTACGTTCGAAGGATGAGGGCTTGGGCACGAAGACCGAAGCACTGCTCGAGGGCGAAGCTGGGATCACGGAGATCGAAGAGCTTCGTCCGCTCATCGCTGAAGGCCAGGAACGGGGGTACCTGACCTTTGAGCAGATCGCCTCCTGCCTGGAGGAGATCGAGGTCACCAAGGAGCAGGTCGCCGAGCTCCACTCCTATCTCGAGGAGCAAGGCATCGACGTGGTCGGCTCGGATGGACGGCCGGCGACGTCGGAAGGTGGACGGTTCGAGCGAACCGCCGACCGTGAGAAGGCGCCGGACGCGCCGCGCAAGCCGGAGATCGACCTGACGGTCGAGCCGAGCCTGGATTCGCTGAGGCTGTACCTGCGGTCGATCGGCCGCGTGGCGCTCCTCACCGCCGAGCGCGAGGTCGCCCTCGCGCAGCGCATCGAGCGTGGCGACCTACAGGCCAAGCAGGAGATGGTGGAAGCCAACCTGCGGCTCGTGGTCTCCATCGCCAAGGGATATCTCGGGCGCGGGCTGTCGTTCCTGGACCTGATCCAGGAGGGTTCGCTCGGGCTCATCCGCGCCGTCGAGAAGTTCGATTACCGGCGCGGCTACAAGTTCTCCACGTACGCCACCTGGTGGATTCGCCAAGCGGTGACGCGGGCGATCGCGGACAAGGGCCGGACGATCCGCATCCCCGTCCACATGGTGGAAAAGCTCAACAAGGTCGTCCACGTCGAGCGCCAGCTGGTCCAGGAGCTCGGTCGAGAGCCCACCCCTGAGGAGATCGCCACCGAGCTCGAGACGTCGGTGCGCGAGGTCCGCGACATCCTGCGCATGGCGCAGCAGCCGGTGTCACTGGAGAAGCCGATCGGCGAAGAGGAGGAATCCGAGCTCGGCGACTTCGTCGAGGACGAGTCCGCCGAGTCGCCGTTCGAGGTGGCCTCCGAGAACCTGCGGCGCGAGAACGTGCGCCGTGCGCTCGAGGCGCTTCCCCAGCGTGAGCGTGAGGTCATCGAGATGCGGTTCGGGCTCACCGGGGCCCGCCCGTACACGCTGGAGGAGGTCGGTCGCGCGTTCAACGTGACGCGTGAGCGGATCCGCCAGATCGAGAACCACACGCTCAAGAAGCTCGAGTCGCTGCCCGAGGCGCAGCGGCTCCGCGACGCTGTCTAGACAGACGGAGCCGGCCGCGCGAGCGTCAGCCGCGCGGCCGGCTTCCGTGCCTCACTAGCGCGTCGTGAGCGGGGCGGGTGCCCCCGCCGAACGTGCGCGCGTCGACGACCTCGCTGGGGTGGGGGCCGCCGGTCAGCCGGTGGGCCAGCCGGACCGGCCGGTCGCTCGCGAGGAGCAGGACGTTGCCCGCCCTGCCGCGCCCGATGACCTCGCGCCCGCCGAAGGCGGTCACGTAGGCGAAGACGGTGGCCAGCGTGGCGGCGGTCGCGCGCGCCGCGGCGAGGGGCGGCGTGTCGATCGTGTTCAGGAGGTAGTGGCCGCCGGGACGTAGGACGCGCGCCGCCTCGCGCGCGAACTCGACGGTGGTGAGGTGGGCTGGGACGTCGGTGCCGGTGAACGCGTCGCCGACGATCAGGTCGGCGGAGCCCGGCGCGCGGCGCTCGAGCAGGACGCGGGCGTCGCCGGTGCGGACCCGCAGGCTGCGGGAGGGGCGCAGGCGCAGGTGGGTGCGCGCGAGCGCGACGATCGCCGGGTCGAGCTCGTAGACCTCCTGGCGGGCGTGCGGCCGCGTGGCGGCCAGGTGGCGCGGCAGCGTGAAGCCGCCGCCGCCGAGGTGCACGATCTCGATCGGCTCACCGCGGGGGAGGAGGCCGTCGATCGCGTCGGCCATCCGGCGGACGTAGTCGAAGCGCAGGTGGGTCGGGTCGCGGAGGTCGACGTACGCGGACTCGAGGCCGCCGATCAGGACGATCCGCCCGGGCGCATGCGCCGGGTCGGGCAGGACCTCGACGGTCCCGGCCGCCGTCTCGACGCTCACGGGTGACGCACGGTCGCGCCCGCCTCTTCGGCGTCCGGGCATGCCCCGATCCTCGCACCGCACCCGCTACCCCGTGTGGCGGCGACGAGCCGCCGGTCATCGCCCCGCGCGGTGCCGCCGCGGTTCGGGGCGACATGCCGCCCGCATCGCCGCTGCGCGAGGATGCCGGGGGTGACCGAGGATCTCGACGCTGTGCTCGACCGCCTCTACGGCCTGCCCGCGGGCGAGTTCACCGCTGCGCGCGACGCGCTCGCCAAGGAGTTGCGTGCGGCCAAGCGGCGCGACGAGGCCGCCGAGGTCAAGGCGCTGCGCCGGCCCACGGCCCCGGCGGCCGCCGTGAATCAGCTCGCCCGCGAGCAGCCCGCGCTGATGGACGCGCTGCTCGACGCGGCGGCGGCGTTGCGCGAGGTGCAGGAGCGCTTGCTCGCCGGCGAGGCGGGCCGCGACGAGCTGCGAGCCGCGGCGGATGCCGAGCGGCGCGCGGTCGGCGACCTGGTCGCGGCCGCCGGCCGGCTGCCCGACGCCCCCAGCCCACCGGCGCTCGAGAAGGTCCGCGCGACGTTGCACGCCGCCGCGACCGACGACGAGGTGCGCGACGCCATCGCCCGCGGCCGTCTCGCGCGCGAGGCCGAGTCCGCCGGCGCCTGGGGCGGGCTCCCGCTCAGCCTCGGCGCGATGGCCCCGTCCGAGGCGCCCGCGCCGCGCTCGTCCCGAGCGGCCGCCCGCGACGCTGCGGCCGACCGCGAGGCGCAGACTCCGGGCGGCGAGGCCGCTTCCGCCGCCCGCGACGCGGCGAGTTCCGCCGCCGCCGACCGTGCCGTTGCCGCCGGCCGCGACGCGGTCACGGCGGCCGATCGGGACGAGGCGGC
>JBJMQK010000658.1:0-5120 GCA_045802735.1 Anaeromyxobacteraceae bacterium
GCTGCGGCAGGGACGCCGCGCGCGGGCGCGGGCGCAGCGGGGCGCTGTGGCGCAGCCTGCGCAGGGCCCGTCGTCGCCTGGGCCGGGCGCGGAGCGTAGGTCGGTCCGGGCGCAGCGACCGGCGCGGGGGGAGCGGGGCGATTGCCGTAGGCGGGCGCCGGGGCGGGCGCCGCGGGGCGCGAGCCGAACGCAGGCGCCGGCGCCGCCGGGCGGTTGCCGTAGTACGCCGGGGCGGGCCGCGCGGGCGCCGGCGCCGGGGCCGGCGCGCGGTAGAACGGGCGCGGCGCTGGACGCGACCAGTACGCCGGCGGCGCCGGCCGCGCCGAGCTGTACGGGCCGCGGTAGAGGTAGCCGCGGCCCGGAGCGAACACCCAGTACGTGTCGCGCGGCGGCACGTAGTCGTGGATGTGCGGCCCGTTCACGAAGCACCAGCCGCCGCCCGGCAGCGGGTGGCCGGCGTAGTAGCGGACGACGACCGGGGCGCGCCAGACGTAGTAGCCCTGGTCCACGACGAACTGCTCCTGCTGCTCCGGGTAGTAGTCGTGCTCGTGCCCACCCTCGAGGTAGCACCAGCCGCCGCCGGGGACCGCGTGCTCGCCGTAGTAGTAGACCTGGAGCGGCGCCGGCGGTGGTTCGGGCGGCGGCGGCGGGACCTGCGTGTGGACGACGCACGCCGGCCCGGCGAGCGCGAGGAGCGAGAGAAGGACGAGCCGCTTCATGTGAGACACCCCCGGGGGCATGAACGTCGACCCCTCCTATGACGTTCGGAGGCGTCCGTCCATTCGCCCGGGCGGTGCGGCGTGTGGGCGCAGGTGCGCCGGGTGCAACCCCGGCGAGCTCCGTCAGTGGACGGTGTGCTCGACGTGCGCGCCGATGCGGGCCGCCAGGTAGCGCTTCAGGACGAGCCGGTAGTCGCGCAGGGAGCGCACGCCCGCGACCATCCAGTCGTCCGCGATGACGAGCGCCGGCCCGCTCCTGATGCCCAACTCCGCCGCCTCGGAGACCTCGTCGAGGAGCGCGCGCTCGGTGGCGGGCGCCTCGAAGGCGGGGACGAAGCGGGCGAGATCGACGCCGGCGCGCGCGGCCACCTCCACGACGATGTCCGAGCGCGAGATGTCGAGGCCGCGCACGAGCGCCGCCTCGCGCAGCGCCTCGCGCAGCGCGCTCGCCGCGGCGCGGCCCTGCAGCGCGGCCGCGGCGACGGCGAGGAACGCGGGCGCGGGCGAGAGCGGTCCCGGCGCGCTGCCGGTCCACAGCTCCGTCGAGAAGGGCGGGGCGTCGGGCTCGCGGGCGGCGCGGCGCAGCTCGGCGGTGCGCTGGCGGCGCTCGGCGGCGCTGGCGGCGCGCGCCTCCCAGCGCTTCGGGAGCGGCGCGTGCGCGAGCGGCATGAACCGACCGTGAAGCGCCTCCGCGGCCATGCCGATGCGCCGCTCGGCGATCCAGCACCAGGGGTCGAGGAGGTCTCCGTGGAGCCGGAGCGAGATGGGGGCGGAGGCGACGCGGGGAGCCACGGCGCGTATCATGCGTAAAAGCCGGCCCGCGTGGTAGAGCCGAGCGAGCGAGCGCCGATGACCCATGGCGGCGCCCGGGGGCGAGGTCAGATGAGGCGCGCCTTCTGCCACCCCGCGGCGTGCGCCCGTGCGAACGCCGCGGCGTGCTCGATGTAGGGGCTCGCGACGTCGACGCCCGTCACGCGCTCGATCCCCTCGAACCCCGGCGACGAGTTCACCTCCATGATCTTCGGCCCGGCGCGCGCCTCGAGCATGTCGACGCCCGCCACCTCGAGCCCGATGACGCGCGCCGCCTTCACCGCGGCCTCGGCGTAGGCGTGCGGCAGCTCGAGCGCCTGCCCCTCGCCGCCGCGGTGGATGTTGGAGCGGAACTCGCCCTCTCGCGCGGTGCGGCGCATCGCGGCCACCACCCGGTCGCCGATGACGAGCGCCCGCACGTCCTTGCCGCGCGACTCGGCGATGAGCTCCTGGAGCAGGATCTCCTGGCCCAGCGTCCAGAGCGTGTCGAGCATCCCCTCGACCTCGCTCATCGAGTTCGCGATGAGGACGCCCACGCCCTGCGTGCCCTGGATGAGCTTCACGATGCAGGGGAGGCCGCCCACCTGCTCGACGGCGAGGGCCACCTCCTCGCGGTAGCGGCACATGACGGTGCGAGGGATGTCGAGCCCGAACCGCGACAGGAGCTGCAGCGCGCGCAGCTTGTCGCGCGAGCGCGCGATGGGGACCGAGTTGTTGAGCACCGGCACGCCCATCATGTCGAACTGGTTCACGACCGAGAGGCCGTAGCCGGTGATCGACGCGCCGATGCGCGGCAGCACCACGTCGACGCCGGTCACCTCCTCGCCGCGGTAGAAGATGCGCGGAGCGTCGCGCGCGAGGACGAGCTGGCAGCGCAGCGTGTCGAGCACCTTCGCGCGGTGGCCGTGCTCGCGCGCCGCCTCGAGCAGGCGCCGCGTCGAGTACAGCCGGCGGTTGCGCGACAGGAGCGCGAGCGTGAGCCGCTCGCTGCGGCTGCGGCGCGTCCTGGGCCGCCGCACGGCGCCCGCCGTGTCGTTGCGCTCGCGAGCCATGGAGGCGAGGGAGCTTAGGGCGCGGCCCCGGCGCGCGCCAAGGTCCCGCGCCCGCCGCGACCTCTTCGTTGATCGACCCCTCGCCCGCTGCTACAAAACGGGTTTTCCTCGAGGTCACCCGCGTGGATTACAAGGACACCGTCCACCTCCCGAAGACCCGCTTCCCGATGAAGGCGAACCTGCCTCAGCGCGAGCCCGAGATCCTGCGGGGCTGGGCGGAGAAGGACGTCTTCGCGAAGCTCGTGGAGAAGAACGCAGCGCGCCCCGGCGCGCGGAAGTTCGTGCTCCACGACGGGCCGCCCTACGCGAACGGCGACATCCACATCGGCCACGCCCTCAACAAGATCCTGAAGGACATCGTGGTGAAGTACCACGCCATGTCGGGCGACGTGGCCGACTACGTTCCCGGCTGGGACTGCCACGGCCTCCCCATCGAGCTCAAGGTCGACAAGGAGCTCGGCTCGAAGAAGCGCGAGATGGGGCGCGCCGACATCGTCACCGCCTGCCGCCGCTACGCCGAGAAGTGGATCGACCGCCAGCGCGAGGCCTTCAAGCGCCTCGGCATCTTCGGCCGCTGGGACGATCCGTACACGACGATGAGCCGCGGCTACGAGGCGGAGATCATCCGCACCTTCGCGCGCGCGGCCGAGAAGGGCTTCCTCTTCCGCGGCAAGAAGCCCGTCTACTGGTGCATCCACGACCGCACCGCGCTCGCCGAGGCGGAGGTCGAGTACGAGGACCACACCTCGCCCTCGATCCACGTGGGTTTCGAGCTGACGAAGGCGCTCCCGATCTCGAAGCTCGCCGACAGGCCGGCGCGCCTCGTCATCTGGACCACGACGCCGTGGACGCTCCCCGCGAACCTCGCGGTCGCCGCGCACCCGCAGTTCACGTACGCGGTGTACGACCTCCGCGGCACGCTCGTGGTCGTGGCGAAGGACCTCCTCGCGAGCTTCCTCGCCGCCTGCGCGCCGGACGAGCTCACCGTCTCCGACGCCCCGAAGGCGCACTCGCCGGCCGCGCACGACGCGGCGACCGGCGGCGGCGGCGTGGCGAGCGTCGCGAGCCTGAAGGACCCGGCGAAGGTCCTGGGCCACCTCGAGGGCAAGGAGCTCGAGGGGCTCACCTACCGGCATCCGTTCATGCCGCGCGAGGGGAAGGTCATCCTCGGCGAGCACGTCACCCTCGAGGCCGGCACCGGGCTCGTCCACACCGCGCCGGGGCACGGCCAGGAGGACTACGAGGTCGGCCAGCGCTACGGGCTGCCGGTCTTGAACCCGGTGGACGGCGCGGGGCGCTTCACCGAGGAGGCGGGGTCGTACGCGGGGCTCGGCATCTTCGACGCGAACCCGCGCATCGTCGACGACCTGCGCACCTCGGGCCACCTGCTCTCCGACCCGAAGGCGAGCCTGCGCCACAGCTACCCGCACTGCTGGCGCTGCCACAACCCGGTCGTCTTCCGCGCGACGGACCAGTGGTTCCTGCCGCTCGAGCACGACGGGCTCCGCGCCCGCACGCTCGCCGAGATCGACCGGGTGCAGTGGATCCCGCGCTGGGGCCGCGATCGCATCTACAACATGATCGAGCACCGCCCGGACTGGTGCCTCTCGCGCCAGCGCACCTGGGGCGTGCCCATCCCGGTGTTCTACTGCGAGCGCTGCCACGAGCCGCTCGTGTCACCCACGGTGATGAACCGCGTCGCCGACGCCTTCGCCGAGGAGGGCATCGAGGCCTGGTACCGCCGCGACGTGAAGGCGTTCGTCGGCGACGTCACCTGCGGCAAGTGCAGCGGCGCCGACTTCCGGCGCGAGCAGGACATCCTCGACGTGTGGTGGGACTCGGGCGTGTCCTGGGCGGCGGTCGCCGAGGCGAGGGGCATGGGCGTGCCGGTGGATCTCTACCTCGAGGGCTCCGACCAGCACCGCGGCTGGTTCCACTCGTCGCTCCTCACCTCGATGGCGGTGCGCGGCGCGGCGCCCTACCGCGCCGTCCTCACCCACGGCTTCGTCCTCGACGGGCAGGGCCGGGCGATGTCGAAGAGCATCGGCAACACCGTCTCGCCCGACGACATCGTGAAGAAGTACGGCGCCGACATCCTGCGGCTGTGGGTCTCCTCGACCGACTACCGCGACGACGTGCGCGTCGGCGACGAGATCCTCGCCGGGCTGGCCGAGGGCTATCGCAAGATCCGCAACACCATCCGCTGGGCCCTCGGGAACCTCGACGGCTTCGACCCCGCGACGCAAGCGGTCCCCGTCGAGGAGCTCGAGCCCATCGATCGATGGGCGCTCGGGCGCCTCGCCGAGTGGGTCGCGAAGGTGAGGAAGGCGTACGCGGACTACGAGTTCCACCTCGCCTACCACGCGACGATGCAGCTCTGCGCGGTGGAGCTGTCGGCGCAGTACTTCGACATCATCAAGGACCGCCTCTACACCGCGCGCAAGGACGGGAAGCCGCGGCGCAGCGCCCAGACCGTGCTCCACGCGGTCGCCGGCGACCTCGTGCGGCTCCTCGCGCCGGTGCTCTCGTTCACCGCCGA
>JBJMQK010000690.1:0-7742 GCA_045802735.1 Anaeromyxobacteraceae bacterium
CATCGAGCGCCGGACGACCCGGCCGAGGTGACGACCATGGCCCTCACGCGAGAGCAGATCGCGACGCGCGTCGCCCGCGAGCTCAAGGACGGGTACTACGTGAACCTCGGCATCGGGATGCCGACGCTCGTCTCGAACTACGTGCCGCCCGGCGTCGAGGTGGTGCTCCAGTCCGAGAACGGCATGCTCGGCGTCGGTCCGTACCCGACCGAGGACGAGCTCGACCCGGACCTCATCAACGCCGGCAAGGAGACCGTCACCGAGATCAGGGGGACGGCCTATTTCTCGTCGGCCGAGTCGTTCGCGATGATCCGCGGCGGCCACATCGACCTCGCCATCCTCGGCGCGCTGGAGGTCTCGGAGCACGGCGACCTCGCGAACTGGCTCGTGCCGGGGAAGATGGTGAAGGGGATGGGCGGCGGGATGGACCTCGTCGCCGGCGCGCGGCGCGTCGTCGTGATCATGGAGCACGCGACGAAGGAGGGTAAGCCGAAGCTCCTGCGCCAGTGCTCGCTCCCGCTCACCGGGCGGCGCTGCGTCTCGGCGGTCTGCACCGACCTCGCCTGGATCGACGTGACGCAGGACGGGCTCGTGCTGCGGGAGCTCGCGCCCGGCGTCACGCTGGCCGAGGTGCAGGCGAAGACGGAGCCGAAGCTCATCAGCGGGCGGGACGTGAAGGTGATGCAGGTGTGACGCGCTCGAGCCGCCCCATCGTCACGCTCCTCTCCGATTTCGGCGCAGGCTCCGGGTACCCGGCGCAGATGAAGGGGGTGCTCCTCTCGGCGCTCCCGGACGCTCAGCTCGTCGACCTCTCGCACGACGTCCCCGCCTACGACGTGCTCGCCGGCGCGCTGCTGCTCGAGGCGTGCGCGCCGCGCTTCCCGGCGGACGCGGTGCACCTCGCCGTCGTGGACCCCGGCGTCGGCACGGCGCGCCGGCCGCTGTGCGTCGTCGACGCCGCGGGGCGCCGCTTCGTCGGGCCGGACAACGGGCTCTTCACCCCCTTCCTCGCCGAGGCGGGTGCGCGCGCGATCCACCTCGTGAACCCGGCGCACGTCCCCGAGCCGGCCTCCGCCACGTTCCACGGGCGCGACCTCTTCGCCCCCGTGGCGGCGTACCTCGCCCGAGGGGGAGACCCGGCGGCGCTCGGGCCCGCCGTCGGCGATCCGGTGACGCTCTCCTGGTCTGCGGCGGAGCGCCACGGGTCAGCGCTCCACGGCGAGTGCCTCGCCGCGGATCCCTTCGGAAACGTGGTGACGAGCGTGCGCGCCGCCGACCTCGCGGCGCTGGGCGATTCACTCGAAGTGACGGTCGCCGGCCGGCCCGCGCGCCTCGTCCGCACCTTCGGCGAGGGCCTCGCGGGCGAGCTCGTCGCGCTCGTCGGCAGCGGCGGGAGGCTCGAGCTCGCGGTCCGCGAGGGGAGCGCCGCGGCGCGGTACGGCCTCGTCCGCGGGACGCCGGTCGTCCTCGAACCACGGTGAGTGACCGCGAACCCCCCGCGGCGACGTGACATCCGGCGCGGTTTCAAAGCGCGGCTTCGCCCTGCTACACTGGCTCACGATGAAGAGCGCGGCGCTGGCGAGCGTGGTGGACAACCGGCGGCGATCCGTGCGGCTGCAGCACGAGCTGCCCGTCGCCTACCGCAGCGTCGGCAGCTTCATCACCGACTGGGCGACGAACATCAGCCAGGGCGGCCTGTTCATCAACACGCGGAAGCCGCTCCCCGTCGGGACGGTGGTGAAGCTCATCATCCAGCTCCCCGGCACCGGGTTTCCGTTCGACATCACCGGGCGGGTGACGCGCGTCGCCGAGTGGGGCAACCGGACGAACATCGCGCCGGGGATGGGCATCGAGTTCACCGACCTCGAGCCCTCGAAGCTCGAGCGCATCGACGCCTTCGTCGACCGGCTGCGCCGCGACCTCGGCCCCGAATAGATCATTCGCGGCGCGCCCGGGCGGCGCGGCGGTGATCCCTTGCGCAAGACCCTCGACATCCTCGACGTCGCGCCCGGAGGAGAGGGCGTCGCGCGGGACGACGAGGCGCGCGCCGTCTTCGTACCGTTCACGGCGCCGGGCGACCGCGTCGCGGCCGACGTCCCGGGCGGCAGCGGCGTCGCGCACGGGTCGCTGCTCGAGGTGCTCGCGCCCGGGCCCGACCGCGTTGCACCGCCCTGCCGCCACTTCGGCCCGCTCGAGGCGCCAGGGGGCGAGCGGGGCTGTGGCGGCTGCGAGTGGCTGCACCTCGCGTACCCCGCGCAGCTCGCGGCGAAGGCGCGCTCGTTCGCCGAGACGCTGCGCCGGATCGGCCGGCTGGAGGCAGGCCAGTACGACGCCCGCCCCATCGTCGGGTCGCCAGCGCCGCTGCGCTACCGCTCGCGCGCGAAGTTCCACCTCGACCGGCGCGCGGGCCGGCTCGTCTTCTTCCGGCGGCGCTCGCACGATCCGGTGCTGCTCCGCGAGTGTCACCTCCTCCAGGCCGAGCTCGATCGCCTCCGGGAGGAGGTGGGGCCGGCGCTCGTCGCGGCGCGCCTCGACGCGCGCGAGGTGACGCTCGAGTGGTCGGCGCACCAGCGCCGTGGCGCTGCGTACCTCAAGCTCGCGGCGGTGAACGCCGGCGCCGCCGCGCGCGCCGAGGCGTTCCTCGCTGCGGTGCCGTCGCTCGCTGGCGCCGTCCTCGGCGCGGAGGGCGCCCCGGTGGCCGTCGTCGGCGACCCGGTGCTCCTCCAGGCGCGCCGCCCCGGGGAGCCGGCGGCCGGCCTGCAGCGCTCGCGCCCGGACGTGTTCGGGCAGGCGAACCGCGGCGCGAACGCGCTCCTCGTCGACGCGGCGCTGGCGCTGCTGGCGCCCGCGGGCGAGGACGTCCTGGAGCTGTTCTGCGGCGCCGGGAACTTCACCGCGCCGCTCGCCGCGGGGGCGCGCTCGGTCGCCGCGGTGGAGGTGCAGGGGCCGGCGCTCGACCTCGCGCGCCGCGACGCGCCGGCGAACGTGCGCTTCTTCGCCGGCGACGCCCTCGCGGTGGCGCGCGGCCTCGCCCGCGACGGCGGCGCGAGGGCGCCCCGCTTCGGCGCGGCGCTGCTCGATCCGCCGCGCGAGGGCGCGCGCGGGGTGGGGCCCGTGCTGCGCGACCTCGGCGTCGCGCGCGCCGTGTACGTGTCGTGCGACCCCGCGACCTTCGCGCGCGACCTCAAGGCGTGCGGCGAGGCGGGCTACCGCGTGGCGGCGGTGCAGCCGGTCGACATGTTCCCGCAGACCCATCACGTCGAGGGCGTCGCGCTCCTCGTCCGTTCCTGAGCCGGTCTTCCCGGGATCGCCGCCAGGCGCTCCACGAGCGTCGGGTGCGAGTAGTGCCAGGCGCTGTACCACGGGTGCGGGTGCAGGTTCGAGAGGTTCTGGCCGTTGAGCTTCACGAGCGCGGAGCGCAGCGCCTCCGGGGCGCGCGCGATGGCGACGGAGAAGCGGTCGGCCTCGTACTCGTGACGGCGCGACACCCAGCTCTCGAGCGGCGAGAGGAAGAAGGTGAACGCGCCGCCGCAGAGGGAGGCGAGCGCGAGCGCCGCGTGGAAGGACGGGCCAGCGAAGCCGAAGGCCTGGAAGAGCGGCGGCCAGGCGACGAGGAGCGAGAGCACCCACAGGGACGCGAGCAGGGTCAGGACGCCCACCGCGAGCCGCTTGTGCACGTGGCGCGCGCGGTAGTGGCCGATCTCGTGGGCGAGCACCGAGGCCGCCTCGTCCACGCTCATCTCGGCGACGAGCGTGTCGAAGAGCACGATGCGGGGGCGGAAGAAGCCGGTGAAGTAGGCGTTCGAGTGCCCGGACCGCGTCGAGGCGTCCATGACGTAGAGGCCGCGCGTCGCGAACCCGGCGTCGCGCGCGATCGCGACGAGCCGGTCGCGCAGCGGGCCCTCCGGCAGCGGCGCGAACTTGTTGAACAGCGGCGCGATCACGGTCGGGTAGAGCCAGACGAGGGCGATCTGGAAGGCGGTGAGGAATGCGAACAGCCACAGCCACCAGGCGCGCCCGGCGAGCGCGTAGAAGCCGTAGACCGCGTAGAGGAGCGGCAGCCCGATGATCGCGGCGAGGGCGAGGCCCTTCAGGCGGTCCTTGAGCCAGAGCGCGAAGGTGGTGCGGTTGAACCCGAAGCGCGCCTCGAGCACGAACGTCCCGTACAGCGCGAACGGGAGCCCGAGGAGCGAGGTGACGACCGAGAGCGCGACGAGGAACGCGACGGAGCGGTGCGCTCCCGCGAGGCCATGCCGCGCCAGGGCGGCGTCGATCGCGGGGAGCAGGCCCGAGAAGAGGAGCGCCAGCGTCAGCGCGGCGTCGAAGAGCCCCTGCACGAGCGCGAAGCGGCCCTTCGCGAGCGTGTAGGCGCGGGTCTTCCTCGCCGTGTCCGCGTCGACGCGCTCCGCGAGCGCCGGCGGCACGGCGTCGCCCGCGCGCGCGACGTGGCGGAGGTTCAGGACGAGGAGCGCGGTCTCGACCGCGACCTCTGCGAGGAAGAACAGGAGGAAGGCGCCGACGATGAGGGCCGTCATCGCGGCGCTCCCGGCACCCGGGCGCGCCAGCCGGCGCGGGGCCCCTGGTACACGGCGCGTCCGCCGGCGAGCTCGAGGACGTGGTCGATGGCCGGCACGAGGTCCTCCTCGTGGTGCGTGACGAGGACGAGGTGGGTGCCCGACTCGCACAGGCGCTGCACGGTATCGAGCACGGAGGCGCGGCTCTCCGGGTCGAGCCCGTCGGCGGGCTCGTCGAGGACGAGCAGCTCGGGGTCCTGCACGAGCGCGCGCGCGAGGAGCACCTTGCGCAGCTCGCCGTAGGAGAGCGCGTGGATGTGCCGCCCGGCGAGGTGCGCGACCCCGGCCCGCGCGAGGCAGGCTGCGGCGCGGGCGCGCTCCGAGGCGGTGGGCGGCGCGTCGAGGCCGATGCTGGCGGTGAAGCCGGAGGCGACGACGTCGTCGACGATGAGGTCCATGCGATGGCGCGCCTGCAGCTCGGGAGAGACGATGCCGACGCGCGCCTTCACCTCCCACACGCTCGCGCGCTCGCCGAGCTGGAGCCTCCGGACCTTCCCGCCCGGCATGGCCTGCTCGTCGCCGACGACGAGGCGGAGCAGCGTGGACTTGCCGGCGCCGTTCGGCCCGACGACGGCCCAGCTCTCGCCCTCGCGGACGTGCCAGGAGAGGTCGTGCAGCACGGGGCGCCCGTCCACGCGGACGTCGGCGTGCTCGATGGAGATGAGGGGGCGGGGAGGCGAGGCGGCGCTTCGACTCCGCTGCGCTACGCTCAGCGCGAACGGGGGATCTCCAGCCGCACGCGCGGGCTCGCTCAGCAATAAAGGAGGACCTCCGCCCGGACGCGCGGGCTCGGGGATCGCGAGCGGACCCTCTTCCCCGCTCACCCTGAGCGTAGCGCCGCGAAGCGGCGCGGAGTCGAAGGGCCGAGGGGCGGTCCTGTGCCGGTGCAGGATCTCCTCCCTCCCCCCCTGCGCCAGGATCCTCCCCGCGTGCATCACCGCCACCCTGGTGATCTCCGGCACGAGCTCGTCGTACCGGTGCGTGGCGAGCACGATCGGCGTCCCCTCGCGCACCACCCCCGACACGAGCCCGAGGAAGCTCTCCCGCGCCGCGGCGTCGAGGCCGTGGCAGGGCTCGTCCAGGAAGAGGAGGCGCGGGCGCGAGGCGAGGGCGCGCGCGAGGAGGACGCGGCGCGCCTCCCCCGACGACAGCTCGAGCACCGAGCGGTCGGCGAGGTGGGCGATGCCGAGCATCGCGAGCACCTCGGCGATGCGCGCCGTCTGCGCCGGCGTCGCCGCCTCGGGCGGCCAGACGCTGTCGGTGAACCCGCTCCGCACCACCGCCTCGGCGCGGAGCGCCCAGTCGCGGCGGACGTACTCCTGCTGCAGCTCGGCCGAGACGAGCCCGATGCGCTCGCGGACGCCGATGGGGCTCTCCTCGGCGGCGCCCGCGAGGTGGAACAGGCGCCGCCCGCCGCCCTCGTGGTGCGGCCAGACCTCGCCGCGGAGCAGGCGGAGCAGCGTCGATTTCCCGGAGCCGTTCGGCCCGAGGAGCGCCCACGACTCGCCCTCGTGGAGCGCGAACGAGACGCCGCTCAGCACCCTCGCGCCGCCGAGGCGGACCTCGGCGTTCGAGAGCTCGACGAGCGGCGGGGGCGCGATCACGGCGCGGAACTTATAGCCCGTCCATGGAGGCGCGCCTCGTCGAGTTCGGCCGGCTCTTGCGCCAGAACGGCGTGCGCGTCTCGCCGGCGGAGGTGGCCGACGCCGCCCGCGCCGCGGCGCTCGTCGGGGTCGGCGAGAAGGACGGGTTCCGCGCTGCGCTGCGCTCGACGCTCGTGAAGCGCGCCTCCGACGTCGCGCTCTTCGACGCGCTCTTCGCCGTCTACTTCTCCGCGCTCGGCCGCGCGCTCGACGCGGTGGACCGCGGGCTCCTCGCCGATCTCGAGGCCCCCGGGCTCCTCGAGGGCGAAGATCTGAAGTCGGCGGCGCTCGCCCTGCAGGAGATGCTCGGCGCGATGTCGCCGCTCGCGCGCGCTGCGCTCACCGGCGAGCGCGGGGCCGTGGCGCGGCTCTTCGAGGCGGCCGCCGCCGGCGTGGACTTCGCGGCGCTCACCACCTCCTCGCAGATCGGCTTCTACGCGCGGCGCGTCATGGCGGGCGCGGGCGGCGCCGCGGCGGCGCGCGACCTCGCGTCCTTCGAGGAGGCGCTTCGCGCGCGCGGTCTCCCGGCGCGGGCGCTCGACCTCGTCTCGGGCCGGCTGCGGCAGGTCCTCGATGCGCTGGAGGAGGCGGCGCGGCGGTACGCCCAGCTCGAGCAGCGGGCGCGCGCCGAGGGCAGGCGCCGCCGGCTCCTCGCGCCGCAGGGCTTCGCGGCGCTCTCCCGGGACGACCTCGCGCGCATGGAGCTCGCGGTGAAGCGGCTCGCCGAGCGCCTCAAGGCGCGGCTCGCCGCGCGGGAGCGGGCGCGCCGCCGCGGCGCCCTCGACGTGCGCCGCACGCTGCGACGCAACATGGACGTGGGCGGGATCCCGGCGCGGCTCTCGTTCCGCCGGCGCCGCCGCGAGCGCCCCGACGTCGTCGTGCTCTGCGACGTCTCCGACTCGGTGCGGCACGTCTCGCGCCTCATGCTCGTCTTCGTCCACACGCTCCAGGGGCTCTTCACGCGCGTGCGGAGCTTCGTCTTCGTGTCCGACGTGGGCGAGGTGACGGACGCCTTCCGCGAGGAAGAGGACGTGGCGCGCGCCGCCGACCTCGCCACCGCCGGGCGCCACGTGAGCCTCTCCGGGAACTCGAACTACGGCCGCGCGCTGCGGCTCTTCCACGAGCGCCACCGCGGGGCCGTGACGCGCCGGACGACGGTGCTCGTCATCGGCGACGGCCGCAACAACTACAACCCGCCGCACGCGTGGGTGCTCGACGACCTCCGCCGGCGGGCGCGGCGCGTGCTCTGGATCTGCCCCGAGGAGCGCTGGGCGTGGGGGCAGGGCGACAGCGAGATGCTGCTCTACGCCGCGCACGTGGACCGCGTCGCGACGGTGACGAGCCTCGCGGAGCTGGCGGGGGTGGCGGACGCGCTCGTGCCGTAGGGCCCTTCGACTCCGCGCCTGCGGCGCCAGGCTCAGGGTGACCGGAGAAGAGGGGACGTTGACGCCGCCGCCGTCCTCCCCCTACGTTCCCGCTCCCATGTCCGACGCCTTACCCCTCTCCGACATGCTCGCGCGCGCCC
>JBJMQK010000042.1:0-3881 GCA_045802735.1 Anaeromyxobacteraceae bacterium
CCACCAAACGAGAGACAGATACGGTGAGTGCACCCAGTGCTAGCGGGCGGCGTTCGGAAACGCCGGTAGCTTGCCGATGTCCCGCGGATCGTACTGGATGATGACGGTCGCCTTCAGGTTCTTCTCGATCTGCTTGATGCGCTCGATGGAGGCGATGGTCTCGGCGCGGTCGTAGTTGAAGCCCGGCACGCCGTCGGATTCGTAGTTCTCGCGGAAAGTGCACCGCGTCGCCGACGAGCACCACCGGGCCCTTCTCCTTCAGGCGGACGAGGAGCGACTGATGGCCCGGAGTGTGGCCGGGCGTGCGCAGGATCATCACCGTACCGTCGCCGAACACGTCCTTGTCCGCCGCCTGCGGCTCGACCTTGCCGCCGTCGCTGATCCAGTGCTTGAAGCCGGCGACGTTCGCGCCGGACATGGGCTTGGGCGCCGTGATGGCATCCCATTCCTTCTGGCCGATGAGGAGCGTCGCATTCGGCACCGTGTCGAGCTGGCCGGTGTGGTCGGCGTGGAAGTGGCTGATGCCGACGTACTTCACCTGCTCCGGCCTGATCTTCAGCTGCGAGAGCTGCTCGCCGAGGCTCACCTTGGTCGCGTTCGGGTTCGAGCCGGGCGTGTACCCGGTGTCCCAGATCAGGTAATCGTCACCGTGCTTGATCATCACTCCGGGGGGAGAACTCTCCCCCGAGACCCCCCATCCCGAGCGTCACCTCAACCGGGCAGCGCTATCACTTCGCGTCGGCGACCGGCGCGGCGGCGGACGTCGGCCCGGGCGCGCGCGGTATGGCCGCGAGCGGCGGCGCGTCGCCGCGGTCGACGAGCGCGGCCAGCTCGCGGAGCGTCAAGTTGTGGCGCGACGTCCGCCGCTCGTCGTCGGCCGCGCCGAGCACGCTGCGCAGCTCGGGGTCCATGTGCCGCTCGACGTCCGCACGCATCGCGTCGGCCCGCGCGTCGCGCCGGAGCGCATCGCGGACGTCGGAGAGGCGCAAGGCGTCCGGGTCGCGCGCCGGGACGTAGCACGCGTCCCGCCCCACCGTGGTGCGCGCGAGGACGCCGCCGCGCACCAGCGCCTCGAGCGTCTCCTCGAGCACGAGCGGCGGGATCCCGAGCCGTTCGGCGAGCGCGCCGTCGTCCCGCCACGGCCCGCTCGCCACGAACGCGCGGACGATCCGCGCCACCGCGAGCACCGCGAGCAGCTCCTTCAGGTCCTCGTCGGTGGCGCGGGCGCGGAGGCGCTGGCGCACGACGCGCTCGTTCTCGTGGCTCGCCGCGACCTGCGCGCCGACGAGGACCACGACCCACGAGACGTACGTCCACACCAGGAACACCGGGATCGCGCTCAGCACGGAGTAGAGCGCGTTGTAGCTCGAGACGCCGATCTGGAACCGCACGTACACCACGAGCGCCGCCTGCCACAGGGCCGCCGCGACGACGGCGCCGATCGCCGCCGAGAGCGGCCGCGCGCGCACGTTGGGCAGGATCGTGTACGTCGCGAAGAACGCGAGGCCCACGACGGCGAGCGAGGCGAAGTGGAGGAAGAAGTCGATGACGTCCCCGAGGCCGAGCACCTCCCGCAGGAACAGGACGACGCTCGAGCTCTGCGCCGCGGTGACGGCCGTGGTCGCCGCGACGACGAGCAGGGGCGTCGTCACGAGGAGCGTCACGTAGTCGGTCACCTGCCTCAGGAACGACCGCCGCGTGCGCGCGCCCCACACCTCGTTGAGCGTGTCCTCGACGCTCCCGAGGAGGCTCACGCTCGTGTAGACGAGCGTGAGGAGCCCGAGCGCGCCGAGCGTCGAGACGTTGGTGCGGTCGACGAACTCGAGGATGCCGTCGATCGAGCGTAGCAGCGCGGCGTTCTCGCCGAACGTCTGCCGCAGCCACGGGCGCGCGGTCCCCTGGATGAATGACGTGTAGGCGCCGAAGCCCTTGAGGATCGCGAACGCGAACGCGAGGAACGGCACGATCGCGAGGACGCTCGAGTAGGTGAGCGCGGCGGCGCGCACCGTCAGCCGGTTCGCGACGAAGCCCTGCACGGTCGAGTAGCCGACGCGCCCGATCCGGTACAGCAGCGCCTGCCCGCGCCGGAGATCCGACAGGCGAACGTCCCAGATCCGCTCGCCGAAGAAGGCGTGCAGCCGCCTGGACACCTGCCGGCCGGACAAGTGGGAGGCGTCCGCAGCGCGCGCGCTCATGCCGGTAATGTGGCCGCTCGCGCCGTCGCACGCCGTGCGGCGCCCCATCTGCCGGGGGGCGTCAGGAGTCGCACCCCAGGCGCACGGCCTGACTGGACGTCAGGCCGTGTGCAGGTGCAGTTCGCCCGTCTGGTTGCGGGTGGCGTTGATCAGCACACGGCTGATCTGGATGATCGGCTGGACGTTCGTGTAGTTCGGGATGTCGGCCATGATTTCCTGGGCATGCGGACTGAAGGCGGCCTGGAAGGCTTCGACGGACTCGAAGAAGAGGTGGGCCGAAGCGACGTGGGCCGGACGAGTGCCGGGTGCGCCACCGGCGATGCCCTCGTCCACCGAGATGCCGTGGCAGGCGCCGCCCACCCTGTCCCGGACCATCGGCATGTGGGACTTGCAGTAATAATCGAAGTCGAAACGGCAGTCCTTTGCGTTGGGGTAGAGAACGCTGACCTTGATCATGGTGTGTGTCTCCTCTTCTGAAGGGATCGACGACGACGAGAGTCGCGGCTCTTCATGCCTCCTATTCGCCGCGAGCTCGACCTGCGCAACCTCGAGCGCGGGACCCTCGAGATCAGGGTCTCGGCGCAGCTCCGCGGCGTAGCGCCCGCCGGAGGGATGGGCTCGGCGCGAGGAGCTGTGGCGAAACGTACCGAGGCTCAGCATCATCTCGGGACGAATACGGCGATCCCGATCCCTCGAGAGCGCCGGAGATGATCGCGTGAAAGCGCTTCGCACGGACGTCGCCATCATCGGAGGCGGTCTGGGTGGCTGTGCCGCCGCGCTCGCCGCCGCGAGGCTCGGCCGGCGGGTCATCCTCACCGAGGAGACCTGCTGGATCGGGGGACAGCTGACGAGCGAGGCCGTTCCACCCGACGAGCACCGCTGGATCGAGGAGTGCGGGGCCCCGGCGTCCTACAGGGCGCTTCGCCGAGGGATCCGCGACTACTACCGCGCGCACACGCCGCTCACGCCCGAGGCGCGAGCTCGCCCCGACCTGAACCCCGGCAATGGCTGGGTGAGCCGGCTCTGCCACGACCCCCGCATCGCGGTCGCCGTGCTCCACCAGATGCTGGCCCCATACCTGCTGGTCGGTCGCGTGACCCTGCTGCACGCGCGGCGCCCCGCGAGCGCGATCGTGGACGGCGATCGCGTGCGAGCGGTGGTGCTGCGCGACGTCGAGACGGGATGCGAGTGCTGCGTCGAGGCGCCGCTCTTCATCGACGCCACGCCGGTGGGAGACCTGCTGGCCGTCGCCGGTGTCGAGCACGTCATCGGCGCGGAGGCGCGTTCCGAGACGGGTGAGCCGCACGCCGCGGAGCAGGCCGACGGGCGCGCGCAGCAGGCGACCACGTTCTGTTTCGCGCTGGAATACCTTTCCGGGGAGGACCACACCATCGACAAGCCGCCGCGCTACGGTTTCTGGCGCGAGCTGCGACCGCCCGGGTGGCCCGGACGGCTGCTGGGCTGGACGACCGAGCGGCCCGAGACGCACGAGCCGCTGACCCGCCATCTCTTCCACGCGGAGGACGGACGTCCGCTGTGGCGATTCCGCCGCATCCTCGATCGCGCCAATTTCGCGGAGGGATTCGCGCCGAGCGACGTCACGCTCGTCAACTGGCCACAGCACGACTACCGGCTGGGACCGATCCTGGGAGTGGGCGACGAGGAGCGCGCGAGGAACCTGGAAGA
>JBJMQK010000093.1:0-8117 GCA_045802735.1 Anaeromyxobacteraceae bacterium
CCGTGCTCGGCCAGCCGCCGCACCTCCTCGTCGGCCGCGGTCAGCACCTGATCGGCCGTCACGTCGCCCGGATGCGTCGCGGTGAGCACGAACGTGTCCGGGTCGCGCGCCTGGAACGGCCCGAAGAACCCGCAGCTCGCGTCCGTCTCCACGACGAGGGCGTCCTGATGTACCAGCCGCTGCCGCAGCCGGGAGGTCTCGCCGTCGGCGAGCGTCGCCGCGAGGACGACGTGGGCGAGGTACGCGTCGAGAGCACTCGGCGGCGGCAGCCGGTACCCCACCGCGACCGCGGGCAGCGGAGCCTTCGCGTCGGCGTGCGCGGCCCGGCGCGCGTCTCCCGGCGACGGCTCCCCGGTGTCCACGCGCTTCGCGGCCGGCCGGGCCGGCACGTCGCCGAAATGCCGTTCGACCAGCGCGAGCGCAGGCCCGACCTCGACGTCGCCGGCGATGGTGAGCACGGCGTTGGCCGGTGGGTAGTACGCGTCGAAGAACGCCGCGCAGTCCTCGACCGTGGCCTGGTTCAGGTCGGTGAAGTCGCCGTAGCCGTTGTGGGCGTTGGCGAAGCCGCGGTACAGCACCGGCGGCAGCCACAGCCAGGGGAAGCCGCCGTACGGGCGGTCCAGGACGTTGAGCCGGATCTCCTCGGAGACGACGTCGACCTGGTTGCGCAGGTTCTCCGCGGTCAGGCGCGGCGCGCGCATCCGGTCGGCCTCGCAGAACAGCGCGCGCTCCAGCGCGACCGCCGGTACGACCTGGTGGTACTGCGTCCAGTCCTGCTGCGTAGTGGCGTTGCAGGTACCGCCGGAGCCTTGGACGTACCGGAAGTGCGCGAGCTTCTCCACGCTCTCGCTGCCCTGGAACATGAGGTGCTCGAAGAGGTGCGCGAAGCCGGTGCGCCCGGGCTTCTCGTCCTTGGAGCCCACGTCGTAGTGGACGTCGACGCCGACGATGGGCGCGGTGTGGTCCTCGGACAGGATGACGTTGAGGCCGTTCGGCAGCTTGAAGGTCTCGAACGGGACGGACGGGATCTTCTCGGGTTCGGCGTGGAGCGCGAGCGCCGCGGCGGACGCCACGGCGAGGGCGAGGTGCGTCATTCGCCGCTTATAGGCTAAGCCGGGTCGAGCCGCATTCCCTTCGGGATGACCACGATCCCGCTCTCCGTGACGTGGAAGCGCTTCTTGTCCTCCTCGAGGTCGTAGCCGATCGACGTGCCGGGCGGGATGTCGACGTGCTTGTCGATGATGGCCTTCCGGATGCGGCAGTGGCGGCCGATGTTCACGTTCTCGAAGAGGATCGACCCCTCGACGCTCGAGTACGAGTTGATGCGGACCTTCGGCGAGAGGATGGAGCGGTCGACGCGCGCGCCGGAGATGATGCAGCCCTCGGAGACGAGCGAGTCGGTGGCGCGGCCGACGCGGCCCTCCTTCTCGTTCGCGAAGACGAACTTGGCGGGCGGGTAGTTGTACTGGATCGTGTAGATGGGCCAGCGGTCGTTGTAGAGCGAGAAGATCGGGTCGACGTCGACGAGGTCCATGTTGCACTGATAGTACGCGTCGAGGCTCCCGACGTCGCGCCAGTAGCCGCGCTCGCGCTCCGACTGCCCCGCCACGAAGTTCTTCTGGAAGTCGTACACGAACACGCGCTTGCGCTGGTAGATCTGCGCGACGATCGACTTGCCGAAGTCGTGCGCGCTGTCCGGGTCGCCCGCGTCGCGCACGATCTCCTGCACGAGGACGTCGGTCGTGAAGAGGTAGTTCCCCATCGACGCGAGGCAGCGCGTGGGGTCGCCCGGCATGGTCTTCGGGTCGGTCTTGGGCTTCTCCACGAAGCCGATCATCCGGCCGTCGTGGTCCACCTCGATGATGCCGAACTCGCTCGCCTCGGCCACCGGGATCGGGATCGCCGCCACCGTGAAGTCGGCGTTCTTCTCGACGTGGAAGTCGAGCATCTGCTGCACGTCCATGCGGTAGACGTGGTCGGCGCCGAAGACGTACGTGTAGTCCGGCTCCTCGTCGGTGATGATGTTGAGGTTCTGGTAGATGGCGTCGGCGGAGCCCTCGAACCACTTGGGCCCGACGCGCATCTGCGCGGGCACGATCTCGACGTACTCGTTGAGGAGGGCGGTGAGGCGCCAGGCGCGCTGGATGTGCGTGTTGAGCGACTCGGACTTGTACTGCACCAGGACCTTCATCCTGAGGAGGCCCGAGTTCGCGAAGTTCGACAGGGCGAAGTCGATGATGCGGTACCGCCCGCCGAAGGGGACCGCCGGCTTCGCGCGCTCGCGGGTGAGCGGGTCGAGTCGCCGCCCTTCGCCGCCGGCGAGGATCATGGCCAGGGACTTCTTCGTCGCCATCTGTGGGGATCCTCCGGAAGCGGGCGACTCTAGGTCCCGCGTTGTGCGCGGGCAAGGAAAGCCGCCGCGCGCGCGGCTGCGCTCTCGTGCCGGCGCTTCAGTGCCGCATCGGCGGCGGTCCCGCCGCCTTGCGGACGCGCTCCAGGATCTCTTCCATCCCCACCGACTTCGGGATGTAGCCCTGCGCGCCGAGCAGCTCCGCTTCCCACTCGAAGCCGTAGGCCGAGAGGATGAGGATCGGGACGGCGGCGCTCTTCGCGTCGCCGCGCATGCGCTCCATCACGCCCCAGCCGTCGAGCACCGGCATCTTGAGGTCGAGCAGGACGATGCCGGGCTGCTCGTCGGAGACGCGCTGCAGCGCGACCTCACCGTTCTCGGCCTGCTGGGCGGGATACCCGGCGTCCGTGAGGACCTCGGACAGCGCCTCGCGGAAGTCGTCGTCGTCGTCGACGACGAGGATGTATTGGCCGGGGGTCATGGCGCGTCTTTCGGGCGAGCTTCCTTGAGCTCTCCCGCAATCTCCCCGGCGATTCGTCGCGCGTCAAGGATGCGTTCGGGGTCGAGTGACACGGCACCCACGACGGGATGACCGCCGCCGCCGTAGCGCTCGCAGAGCTTCGAGATGTCGTGCGTGCGGGCGACCTTCGACCAGGGGTTCGACCCCACCGAGACCTTCGCGCGCTTCGCGTCGCGCGTGACCACGACGGTGTAGCGCGCGTCGGGGAAGAGCTCGTACGCGATGAACTTGTTCGCGCCCTCGAGCCCGGTCTCGGAGAGGTCGATCTCGACGACGCCGTCGGCGGTGCGCGCGTGCTCGCGCACCATCGCGATCGACTCGAAGTGACGCGCGAGGATGGGCTCGAGCGGCTCCTTCACCCAGGCCTCCTCGGCCAGCTCCGCGAGCGGGCGCGAGCGCATGCCCTGGATGACGCGCGGCGGCAGCGCCGGGTCCTTCGTCGCCTCGAGCAGGGTCATGAGGCGGAGCGCCGGCTCCTCGAGGCGCACCGCCGTCGCCGCCGAGGGGAAGCGGGCCGCGTCGATGACGTCGGCCCACTCGACCAGCCCGGCGAGATCGGGCGCCTGCCAGCCGAAGCGCTCCGCGAGCGTGCGGGCGATGAACCCGGTGCAGGAGGGCGCGGTCGGGTCCCAGAACTTCTGGCCCGACTCGTCCACCTCGTACCAGTTCTTGTCGCTCGCCGGCTGGAACGCGCTCGCGTGGTGGTCGAACCACCAGTGCATGCGCGGCGACGGGGAGAAGCGGAAGTCGACGCAAGCGTTCACGTCACCGTCGAACGAGCCCTTGGGGAACGGGTTCCCCTCGTGGTGCTGGACGGGGAAGTAGACGGTCTCCGTGACCCGCCGCCCCTCGCGTTCCGAGAAGAAGCGGCTGAAGATCGCGGCGGAGGCGCAGCCGTCGAAGCAGTTCGCGTGGTAGAGGACCTTGAGGCGCATGTGAGGCCGGCAATCTAGTGGCAAGCGGCGCGCCGGGGCAATGAAAGGTGGGCCGCGTCGACGAGGCCGCCGCCCGCCGCCCTGGGCGGCGAGCCCAAGGTCGACCTCGGCGCCCTCGCCGGTTAGTATCGGCCCCGCATGGACGCGACGCGGGTCGGGGCGCTCCTCGACGATCGGAAATTCGACCTCCGGCTCACCCTCGTCGCGGGGAAGAAGGGGCTGTCGCGCAAGATCAGCTCGTCCCGCATCCAGAAGCCGGGGCTCGTCCTCGCCGGGTTCACCGAGTACCTCCACAAGGAGCGGCTGCAGGTCTTCGGCAACACCGAGATGAGCTACCTCGAGACGCTCGGGCCGGAGCGCGGCTACGAGGTGCTGCGCGCCTTCTTCGCCTCGGACGTCGCCTGCCTCGTCGTGACGAAGGGGCTGCCGGTCCCGCACTTCCTCGTCGCGCTGGCCGACGACGCGGGCGTGCCGGTGCTGCAGACGGCGCACCTCTCCTCGACCTTCATCGAGAGCGTGCAGAACTACCTCGAGGACATCCTCGCGGCGCAGACCTCGATGCACGGCGTCCTGCTCGACGTGTTCGGCGTCGGCATCCTGCTCCTCGGCAAGAGCGGCATCGGCAAGAGCGAGATCGCCCTCGACCTCATCATGCGCGGCCACCGCCTCGTGGCCGACGACATCGTCGACGTCAAGCGGACCGCGCCGGAGAGCGTCTACGGCGCCGGGTCCGAGATCATCAAGCACCACATGGAGATCCGCGGGCTCGGCATCATCAACATCAAGGACCTGTTCGGCGTCGCCGCGATCCGCGAGCGCAAGAAGATCGAGATCGTCCTCGAGCTGGTGGAGTGGGACCCGAACGTCGAGTACGACCGCCTGGGCGTCGAGGACAAGCGCTTCCGCATCCTCGACGTCGAGATCCCGATGCTCATCGTCCCGGTGCGGCCGGGCCGCAACATGACGACGATCGTCGAGGTCGCCGCCCGGAACCACCTCCTGAAGCTCCAGGGCCACCACTCGGCGCGCGAGTTCCAGGAGCGCCTCAACCGCGCCATCGCGCTCGCCCCGGGCGGGCGCGGCGGAGAGATGGACGTCGAATGACGTCGCGGGACGAGCGGCGCGCGGGCGAGGGGCGACCGCTCGCGGAGCAGCGCGTCGTCATCCTCACCGGGGTCTCCGGCTCGGGGAAGACGACGGCGCTGCGCGCGCTCGAGGACGCGGGCTTCTACTGCGTCGACAACCTCCCCATCGTCTTCCTGGAGAAGCTCCTCGAGCTGTCCGGCCACACCGCAGGCGAGGTGACGCGCATCGCGCTCGTCGTCGACGCCCGCGAGGGCCGCTTCCTCGCCGAGGCGCCGCGCGTCATCGAGGAGGTGCGCCGCACCGGGACGCGGGTCGACGTGGTGTTCCTCGACGCGACCGACGAGGCGCTCCTGCGGCGCTACTCGGAGACGCGGCGCCGCCACCCGCTCGCCCAGGGCGGCTCGGTCCCGGACGGCATCGCCGCCGAGCGGAAGGCGCTCGAGGGCCTCAAGTCCATCGCGAACGAGGTCGTCGACTCGTCGTCGCTGAACGTCCACGAGCTGAAGCGCCTCGTGCACGCGCGCTTCGTGGAGGGCGAGGCGGAGCGGATGGGCGTGACCGTGGTGTCGTTCGGCTTCCGCTACGGGCTGCCGTCGCACGCCGACCTCGTGCTCGACGTGCGCTTCCTGCCGAACCCTTACTTCGTCCCGGACCTCAAGCCTCACGCCGGCACGGACCCCGCCGTGCAGCGCTACGTGCTGGGGCAGGAGGACGCGAAGGCGTTCCTCGACCGCACCTTCGACCTGTGCAGCTTCCTGTTGCCGCGCTACCGGGCGGAGGGCAAGAGCTACCTCACGATCGCCGTCGGGTGCACCGGGGGGCGCCACCGCTCCGTCGCGATCGGGGCGGCGCTCGCCCGGCGCCTCGAGGGGACCGGCACCGACGTGCGCCTGTGGCACCGCGACGTCGAGAAGGACTGACCGGATGGTGGGCGTCGTCGTCGCGACACACGGGGACCTCGCGGAGGTCCTGCTCCGCACGACCGAGGCCGTGTGCGGCCCGCTCGAGCGCTGCCGCGCCGTGAGCATCTCGGCGGCGCAGGCGATCGACGGCGCGCGCGCCGCCCTCGCCGAGGCGATCCACGCCGTGGACGACGGCCAGGGCGTGCTCGTCCTCACCGACATGTTCGGAGGCACGCCGGCGAACCTCGCGCTCACGTTCCTCGACGAGCGGATCGAGGTCGTGACCGGCGTGAACCTGCCGATGCTGACGAAGCTCTCGACCTGCCGCGCCTCGGCGGAGCCGCTCGCGAAGATCGCGGAGCTGCTCGCCGCGTACGGACAGAAGAACATCACGCTCGCGAGCGAGCTCCTGCGGACGCGCGCGCGCACGAAGCCGGGTTAGATCCCCGCGCGTGATCCTGCTCCTGCGCGTCGACAACCGGCTCATCCACGGTCAGATCCTCGAGGCCTGGGTGCCCCGGCTCGGGGCGAACCGCCTCGTGGTCGCGGACGACCAGGCCGCGGCGAGCGCGCTCGCCTGCGCCGCGATGAGCCTGTGCCTGCCGCCGGAGCTGCCGGTCGAGGTGCGCGCGGTCGCCGACGTCGACTTCGCGGCGCTCGCCGCGTCGAAGGACCGGGTGCTGGTGCTCTTCCGCGACATCGCGTCGCTCGCGCGCGCCGCGAGGGACGGCCTCACCCCGGCGCTCGCGCCGCGCGTGAACGTGGGCAACGTGCACTACGCGGAGGGGCGCCGCCCGGTCACACCATCCGTGTTCCTCACCGCCGTCGAGGTGGCGGAGCTCGACGCCCTCGCCCACGCCGGGTTCGAGGTGGAGGCGCGCGCCATCCCCTCCGACGCCGCGACGAGCGCGCGCGCGATCGCCGAGAAATACGACGCGGCCGGCGAGAAACGTTAGACTCGGAGCGCCGTGAACCCCGCCTGGAGCTACCCCGTCCTCGGAGTCGTCGCCGGCCTCGCCGCCATCGAGCGGAAGGGGTTCCTGCAGGCGATGCTCTCGCGCCCCATCGCGCTCGCGCCGCTCGCCGGGCTCGCGCTCGGCGACGTCGCCGGCGGGCTCTACGTCGCGGCGCCGCTCGAGCTGCTCTGGCTCGGCGCGGTGAACCTCGGCGCCGCGCTGCCGGTGCACGAGGCGCTCGGCACGGCCGCGATCGCGGGCGGCACCGTGCTCGGCCTGCGCGCCGTCGCCGGCGGCGACGCGGCGCACGCGGTGCTCCTCCCGGCCGTCGCCGCGGTGGCGGTCCTCGTGTGCGCGCCGCTCGCGCTCCTGGGCCGCCGCGCCGAGCGGTTCATCGAGCGCTTCAACGAGCGGCTCTACGACCGCGCCGAGCGCGATCTCGCCGCGGGCGACCTCGACGCCGCCGCGCGCGTGAACCTCTACGGCCTCGCGCTGCCGTTCGCCTTCGCCTTCGTCCTCGCGCCGCTCGGGGCGATGGCCGCGGCGTTCGTCGCGGCCCGCGTCCTCGGCCGGTTCCCGGCGGCGGCGCCGGCCCTCGCGCTCGGGTGGGTCGCGTTCGCCGCCTTCGCCTGCGCCTCGGGCGCGAAGGCGCTCCGCGCACCGCGGGCGCCGGTCTTCTACTTCGGCGCGCTCGCGGCGGGGCTCGTCGCCTTCGCCGTCGCCGCGATGGGGAACGCGGCGTGAGGGTTCCGCCCGCGGCGCTCGCGCGCTCCTTCTGGCGGAGCCTCTTCCTCCAGGCTGCCTGGAACCGGCGCGGCATGCAGAACCTCGGCTTCGCCTACGCCATCGACCCGGCCCTGCGCGCGCTCTACCCCGACGCGCCGCGGCATCGGGAGGCCCTCGCGCGCCACCTCGGCTTCTTCAACTGCCACCCCTACGCGGCGGCGGCGATCCTCGGCGGCGCCATCCACCACGAGGAGAAGGTCGCGGCGGGAGAGGAGCCCGCGACCGCGCCGACCGCCTACAAGGCCACGCTGCAGGGCCCGCTCGCGGCGATCGGTGACGGCTTCTTCTGGACGGCGCTGCGCCCCTTCTTCGGGGCCCTCGCCGCCGTCGGCGCGCTCGTGTTCGGCTGGCCCGCCGTGATCCTGGCTCTTACCATCTACAACGCGATCCACCTCGCGCTTCGCATGGGCCTGTTCCGGGCCGGCTACCGGCAGGGCGACGCCGTCATCGGCGACATCGCCCGCCTGTCGTTGCCCGTCGTCGCGAACCGGCTGCGCCACGCCGCGGCCGCGCTGTGCGGCCTCGCGGCAGCGGCCACCGCCGTGCGCGCTGACGCGTCGCCCAAGGGCGACGCCATCGCGG
>JBJMQK010000096.1:0-11873 GCA_045802735.1 Anaeromyxobacteraceae bacterium
ACTACGAGAAGGCGTTCAAGGACGCGCTCGAGAAGACCTGGAAGCCCGAGGTCACGAAGTGGGGCGTGAAGGAGGGGATGACCGACTTCGTGAAGGTCGCGGAGTTCCTGCCCGAGGAGGTGAAGAAGGCCGTCGCCGACGCGAAGGAGGGCCTGAAGAACGGCACCATCTCCGTGTTCAAGGGCCCGCTCGTCGACAACGGCGGCAAGGAAGTGCTCGCGAAGGACGCGCCGGCCGACGACAAGTGGCGCGGCGAGATCGCGTTCTACGTGAAGGGCGTCGAGGGCAAGGTCCCGTCGGGGAAGTAGGTCGCTGAACCGGAGGTTCCGCTCACCCTGAGCGTAGCGGTGCGAAGCACCGCGGAGTCGAAGGGGCCCTTCGACTCCGCTGCGCTACGCTCAGGGCGAACGGGTGGTTGGTTCCACGCTCCTCAGGAACCGTCCACGAGCTGCCGCGCCAGCGCGACGTGCCGCGCCACGACGGGCGCGAGCTCGAACGACTCGAGGCGGCCCTCGCGGACGCGCACCTTCCCGTCGACGATCGTGTAGGCGGCGCCCGGCGGCGCGCAGAGCAAGAGCGCGCCGACAGGATCGTGCACCGCGCCGCCCGCGAAGGCGACGCCACCGAGGTCGAAGAGCGCGAGATCTGCACACATGCCGGGCGCGAGGTGCCCGATGTCCGGGCGCCCGAGCACCGCTGCTCCGCCGCGGGTGGCGAGCGTGAGGGCGTCGCGGACCGTCATCGCGGCCGGGCCGCGGTCGCAGCCGAACGGCTCGAGCGCGATGCCGACGCGCTGCAGCAGCATCGCCTGGCGCGCCTCGGCCACCATGTGCGCGCCGTCGTTGCTGGCGCTGCCGTCCACGCCGAGCCCCACCTTCACGCCGGCATGGCGCATCGCGAGGAGCGGCGCGATCCCGCTCGCGAGCCGCATGTTGCTCGACGGGCAGTGCGCGACGCCGGTGCCGGTCGCGGCGAAGCGCGCCACGCCCGCGTCGTCGAGCTTCACGCAGTGCGCGTGCCACACGTCGTCCCCGAGCCAGCCCAGGTCCTCCGCGTACTCGGTCGGGGTACAGCCGAACTTCTCGCGGGTGTAGGCGACGTCGTGGTCGTTCTCGGCGAGGTGCGTGTGGAGCCGGACGCCGTGCTTCCGCGCGAGGAGCGCCGAGTCGCGCATCAGCTCCTGGCTCACCGTGAAGGGCGAGCAGGGCGCCACCGCGATCTGCAGCATCGCGCCGTGCTTCGCGTCGTGGTAGCGCGCGATGAGCCGCTCCGTCTCGCGCAGGACGTCGTCCTCGCGCTCGACCACCTCGTCGGGCGGGAGCCCGCCCTTGCTGCGGCCGACCGTCATCGAGCCGCGCGTCGCGGTGAAGCGCATGCCCGCGGCGCGCGCGCCCTCGATGCTGTCGTCGAGCCGGACGCCGTTCGGGTAGATGTAGAGGTGATCGCTCGTCGTCGTGCAGCCGGAGAGCAACAGCTCGGCCATCGCCACCTGCGTCGCGACGCGGATCATCTCCGGGGTGAGGCGCGACCAGATGGGATAGAGGCCGGTGAGCCAGGAGAACAGCTCGGCGTCCTGCACTGCCCGCACCGCGCGCGTGAGGCACTGGCACATGTGGTGGTGCGTGTTCACGAGCCCCGGGACGACGAGGTGCCCGCGCGCGTCGATCACCTCGTCGGCGGTGCGCGGGAGCGCCGCGGCGGGGCCGATCGCCTCGATGACGTTCCCGCGGACGAACACGGAGGTGTCGCCGAGCTCGCGGCGCGCGTCGTCGAAGGTGGCGACGAGGGCGGCGTCGCGGATGAGGAGCGTGGGCTTTGTCACGAGGTGTCTCGTCCTGTCTCGCCCGACGTGCGGCGGGGGGGCGATCCGGCGGATAGTAGCATCCGGTCCACCTCCGTTCCCGCACCCTGGAGCATTCGCCGCATGAGGCTCGACGTCCCGCCGCACCGGCTCCCCGAGTTCCTGCGCGGCCTCCCCAAGGCCGAGCTGCACCTGCACGTCGAGGGCTCGCTCGAGCCCGAGCAGAGCTTCGCCTTCGCGCAGCGGAACGGCGTCGACCTCGGCTACCCGTCGGTCGAGGCGCTCCGCGCCGCCTACGCCTTCGAGGATCTCCAGTCCTTCCTCGACCTCTACTACGCGGGGGCGAGCGTCCTCCGCACCGAGCAGGACTTCTTCGAGCTGGCGCAGGCGTACCTCCGGGGCGCGGCGGCGCAGGGGATCGTCCGCGCCGAGATCTTCTTCGACCCGCAGACGCACACCGCGCGCGGCGTGCCCTTCGCGACCGTGCTCGCGGGCCTCTCGCGCGCCTGCGAGGCGGCGCGCGGCCTCGGCGTCAGCGCCGACCTCATCCTGTGCTTCCTGCGACACCTCGGCCCGCGCGCGGCGGAGGAGACGCTGGAGGAGGCGCTGCCGCATCGCGATCGCCTCCTCGGCGTCGGGCTCGACTCGAGCGAGCGCGACCATCCCCCGGAGCGCTTCGCCGGGGTGTTCGCGCGCGCCGGCGCGCTGGGCCTCCGCCGCGTCGCGCACGCTGGCGAGGAGGGGCCCGCCGCGTACGTCGCGAGCGCGCTCGACGCGCTCGGCGCGGAGCGCATCGACCACGGCGTGCGCTGCCTCGAGGACGCGGCGCTCGTCGCGCGCCTGGCGCGCGAGCGCATCCCGCTCACCGTCTGCCCGCTCTCGAACGTGAAGCTGCGCGTCGTGGGCGGCCTCGCGGACCACCCGCTCCGCCGCATGCTCGACGCCGGGCTCGCCGTCACCGTCAACTCCGACGACCCCGCCTACTTCGGCGGCGACCTGAACGCGAACCTCACGCAGACGTTCGCCGCGCTCGGCCTCGGCGCCGACGCCGGGTACCGCGTGGCGCGGAACAGCCTGGAGGCGGCGTTCGTCGGGCCGGAGGAGCGGCGCCGCCTCACGGACCGCCTCGACGCCTACGTCACGACGTTCGACGGCGCGAGCTGACCATGTCCACCGCTCCGCCCCAGGCCGACCACGCCGTCTTCCTCCGCCGCTCGTTCGACGTCGCGCGCCGCGCGCACGAGCACGGCAATCACCCCTTCGGCGCCATCCTCGTCGGCCCGGACGGCGCCGTGCTCCTCGAGAGCGAGAACGGCTACCTCCCGGATCGCGACATGACCGCGCACGCCGAGCGGCTCCTCGCCACGCACGCCTCGCGCGCGTACGGCCCCGGGTTCCTGGCCAGCTGCACCCTCTACAGCTCGGCCGAGCCCTGCGCGATGTGCGCGGGCGCGACCTACTGGGCGGGGATCGGCCGGGTCGTGTACGCGCTGTCCGAGCGCCGGCTCAAGGAGGTGACCGGCGCGCACCCCGAGAACCCGACGCTCGACCTGCCTTGCCGCACGGTGTTCGCGGCGGGTCAGCGCTCCGTCGAGGTGGTGGGCCCGGTCCTCGAGGACGAGGGCGCGGCGCTCCACGAAGGCGTCTGGGCGCGGTCGCCGTGAGGGCCGCCCTTCTCCGCTGCGCTACGCTCAGGGCGCCCGGGCCATCCACCCGCCGCACCTCGTGAGGACCCGATGACCACCGAATCCAGCCCCGACGCGACCCCTTACAAGGACCAGATCGTCATCTCCTGGCCGGAGCTGCACCGCGACGCACGCTACCTGTGCCGCATGCTGCACGAACTCGGCGAGTGGAAGGGGATCATCGCCATCACGCGCGGCGGGCTCGTCCCGGCCGCGCTCGTCGCGCGCGAGCTCGACATCCGGCTCATCGACACGGTGTGCGTCGTGAGCTACGGCGCGGGCGAGGGCGGCGGCGCCGAGCAGCGGCAAGGCGAGCTGCGCTGGCTCAAGACGGTGCAGGGCGACGGCGCGGGGTGGCTCCTCATCGACGACCTCGTGGACACCGGCCGCACTGCGCGGGCGGTCCGCGAGCTGCTGCCGCGCGCGCACTTCGCGACGCTGTACGCGAAGCCGCTCGGCCGGGCGATCGTCGACTCCTTCGTGAAGGAGTTCAAGCAGGAGAAGTGGATCTACTTCCCGTGGGACATCGACTACCAGTTCGTCACGCCCATCAAGAACCGGCGGGCGACCGGGGAGGGGACGTGAACGAGCACGAGGAGGTGCTGGAGAAGCTCCTCGCCTGGGCCGACGCCGGCGAGGGCGTCGCGCTCGCGGCGGTGATGGAGACCTGGGGCTCGGCGCCGCGGCGGCCGGGGAGCCTCCTCGCGGTGAGCGCGGGGGGCGTCTTCGCCGGCTCCGTGTCGGGCGGCTGCGTCGAGGCGGCGGTGATCGAGGCGGCGCAGGGGGTCATCGCCGGCGGCGCGCCGCGCGTCCTCGACTACCGGGTGACGAACGAGCGCGCCTGGGAGGTGGGGCTCGCCTGCGGCGGTTCGCTGCGCGTGTACGTCGAGCGCCCGGAGCGCGCGCTCGTCGCGCGGCTCCTCCACGCGGTCGCGGCGAAGGACGCGGTCGTGCTCGCGACCGACGTCGCGACCGGCTCAAGCCGCCTCGTCCGCCCGCCGCGCCCGGAGCCGGACCTCGCGCCCGCGCTCGTCGAGGCCGCGCGCGAGGCGCTCGCGCGCGACCGCTCGGCGCTGGTCGAGACGCCCGCCGGGGCCGTGTTCCTGCGCGTCTTCAACCCGCCGGTGCGGCTCGTGGTCGTGGGCGCGGTGCAGATCGCGCAGGCGCTCGTGCCCATGGCGCGGCTCGCCGGCTACGACGTGCTGGTGGTGGATCCGCGGCGCGCGTTCGCGAGCGCCGAGCGCTTCCCGGGCGTCGACGTCGAGACCGACTGGCCCGACGTCGCGCTCGGCCGGCTCGGGCTCGACGCGCGCACGGCGGTGGTGACGCTCACCCACGACCCCAAGCTCGACGACCCGGCGCTCGCGGCGGCGCTCCGGTCGGAGGCGTTCTACGTGGGGTGCCTGGGGAGCAAGAAGACGCACGCGGCTCGCTGCGAGCGGCTCACCGAGGCGGGGTTCACCCAGCGGGACCTCGGGCGCTTGCGCGGTCCCGCCGGGCTCCCCATCGGCGCGGTGTCTCCCGGCGAGATCGCCGTCGCGGTCCTGGCGCAGCTCGTGGAGACGCTGCATCGGCCCGGGACGGCGTCGCCGCCGTGAACGGCCGCAATGACTACAGGTGAATCGCGAGCTCGCCGAAGACGGTCCTCGCGAACGAGCCGCCCTTCGTGTCCTTGTCGTGGTCGTTCCCGAACTTGTTCAGCCAGTACTCGTACCCAACGCCAACCTGGTAACCCTTCGAGCCCCAGAGCGTCCCGACGTCCAGCATCAGCTTCGGGCGGAGTAGCACCTCCGTGACCGTGTCGCCGCCGAACCCATCCTTGCCTTTCGGCAGGTTCACGCTCCCGAAGCCCTCGAACGACACCGGCCCGTAGACCGGGATGCCCCACGACGCAGCGAACGTCGGGGTGATGTCGAACTCCACCGACTTGCCGTTGATGCCATTGACCGCCCACTCCTTGTTCGCCAGGAGGCCGACGTTGAGGAAGCCGGGCACGTCGAGGGCGAGCTGGATCCCGCCGATCGGCATCACCTTGCGCGCCGAGAAGCCGTGGTTCTTGGTATTGGCGTCGACACCGAGCGTGATTCCGAGGTCGCGGACCGGACCGAGAGCGAACTTCGAGCTGCTCGTCACCTTGTTGAGGCTGATCGTGTTGCGGTAGACGGCGTACACCTCGGCAGCACCGACGGACGCGACCTGGGCTCCGGCGCCCTGCACAGGGTCGCGCGTGTTCGAGTACAGGAGGTCGAGGGTCAGGAAATTGCTGCCCCACTTGTAGCCGTCCGCGTGCGTGAAGTTGAGGATGCTCTTCGCGATGTTGTCCGGGTTCGCCGGCTCGCGGAACGCCGTGCCGTACCTGAACGCGAACGAGTTGTCGCTCCACTGCAGCTCGGCGCGGGCGGCGGGGGCGGCGAGCGCGAGGGCCAGAACGGCGAGTGACAGCAGCTTCCTGTGCATGAGTGTTTTCCTTGGTGGTGAAAGACGAGACGGCGCGGCGATACCCGCAAAGGCACTCGCTGTGCCACGGCGGGGTGAGGGCAGCTAGCTTACTTGGGGATCAACCCCTTGCGTGAGTGGCGAGCGTACCGTAACGCCGTCCCGCCGCAAGACTGCCCGCATCATGGGCAGGCGATGCCCGGCTGCTGCGCAATGGCTGACCCCTTAGGGTGAGCGATCGCGCGTCGACGGCGCGGCGCGTCGTCGCCGGCGGTTGCCTTTCATTCTAGACTCCGCGCCCGCGCCCCCTCCCGAGCCAAGGAATCCCGCACTCATGGAAAAGGCTTTGCGTCCCGCGCCGCTCGACGTCCTCGCGCGCTGGATCTTCGGCGAGCTCGACGCCCGGGACACGGTCCTCGGCATCCCCAAGCAGAACCTCGCCGTCCCCGACGGGCGGCTCGCCTCCCGGATGTTCGGGCGCCCCCTCGCGGCGCCGCTCGGGGTCGCCGCCGGCCCGCACACCCAGCTCGCCCAGAACATCGTCGCGAGCTGGCTCTGCGGGGCGCGCTTCATCGAGCTCAAGACGGTCCAGATCCTCGACGAGATCGCGGTCAGCCGGCCCTGCATCGACGCCGCGGACGAGGCTTACAACTGCGAGTGGTCCCAGGAGCTGAAGCTCGAGCAGTCGTTCGACGAGTACCTCGGCGCGTGGGTGCTGGTGCACGCCCTCGCTCACCGCCTCGGGCTCCCCGATCCCGGCGCGCACTTCGCGATGAGCGTCGGCTACGACCTCGCCGGGATCCAGAGCGCCCGCGTGCAGCGCTTCATCGCGTCGATGCGCGACGCGAGCGCCGCGCTCCCCGCGGCGATCGACGCGGTGGCGGCGGTCTATCCGGCGGTGCGCGACCTCGACATCCCGTCCCGGATCTCCGACCACGTCACGCTCTCGACCATGCACGGCTGCCCGCCGGCGGAGATCGAGCGCATCGCGCGCTACCTCCTCACCGATCTCGGCGTGCACACCTGGGTGAAGCTCAACCCGACGCTGCTCGGACCGGACCGGCTCCGCACCATCCTGAACCGCACGCTCGGCTTCGACATCGAGGTGCCCGACGCCGCCTTCGAGCACGATCCGCGCTTCGACGACGCGATGGCGATGGTGCGGAACCTCGCCCGCGCCGCCGAGGGGCGGCCGCAGACCTTCGGCGTGAAGCTCTCCAACACGCTCGAGGTCGTCAACCGGCGGCCCGTGTTCCCGGCGAGCGAGAAGATGATGTACATGTCCGGGCGCTCGCTGCACCCGCTCACGCTCACGCTCGCGCAGCGCGTGACGGAGGAGCTCGACGGGACCGTCCCCATCAGCTTCTGCGGCGGCGCCGACGCCGAAAACTTCCCGGACCTCGTGGCGGACGGGCTCTCCCCGATCACCGTCTGCACCGATCTCCTGAAGCCCGGCGGCTACGCGCGCCTCCAGCAGTACCTCGCGAACCTGGACGCCGCGATGGCGCGCGCCGGGGCGGAGAGCCTCGAGGGGTTCGTGCACGCGACCTCGGGCGGCCGGGGCGCGCGCGAGAACCTCGCCCGTCACGCGGCGTCGGTGGCGAAGGATCCGCGCTACGCCCGCCGCGCGCGGCCGCTCGCGTTCAAGGGTGAGCGCGCGCTCGGCCACTTCGACTGCATCGCGGCGCCCTGCCAGGAGGCGTGCCCGGCGCACCAGAACATCCCCGACTACCTGTGGCTCGTCGCGCGCGGGCAGCCGACCGCGGCGCTCGACGTCATCCTCCGCACGAACGCGCAGCCGGGCGTCACCGGCAGCGTGTGCGATCACCCCTGCACCGAGCGCTGCGTGCGGAACTTCTACGACGCGCCGCTCGCGATCCGGGAGGTGAAGCGGTTCGCCTTCGAGGCGGGCGAGGCGCGCCCCGAGCGGCCCGGTCCGGCGAAGGGCGTGAAGGTGGCGATCGTCGGCGCGGGGCCCGCTGGCCTCGCCGCCGCGTACTACCTCGCGAGGATGGGCTTCGAGCCGGTCGTGCTCGACGCAGCTCAGCGGGCGGGCGGCATGGTGAGCGGGGTCATCCCCGGTTACCGCCTCTCCGGGCACGCCATCGGGAACGACCTCGACCGCCTGAGGCAGCTCGGCGTGGAGTTCCGCCTCGGCACCGCGCTCGGCCGCGACGTCTCGCTCGCGGCGCTGCGCGAGGCGTACCCCTACGTCTTCCTCGCCGTGGGCGCCCAGAAGGGAAAGCGCCTCGGCATTCCGGGAGAGGACGCGCGCGGGGTCGTCGACGCGCTGGAGCTCCTCGACGGCGTGCGCGCCGGGACGCCGGCGGAGCTCGGGAGGCGCGTCCTCGTGGTCGGCGGCGGGAACTCGGCGATGGACGCCGCCCGCTCCGCGCGGCGCCTGGTGAAGGACGGCGAGGTCTCGCTCGTCTACCGGCGCACGCGCGCCGAGATGCCGGCCGATCCGGCCGAGGTGCACGACTGCCTCGCGGAGGGCGTGGGCCTCCACGACCTGCTCGCTCCGGTGCGCGTCGTCGTGGAGGGAGGGCGCGCCGTGGGCCTCGCCTGCGCGCGCATGAAGCTCGGCCCGCCCGACGCCTCGGGCCGCCGGGCGCCGGTGCCGGCGGAGGGCCCCGAGGTCGTGTTGCCCGCCGACGCCATCGTGCCCGCCATCGGGCAGGAGCCCGTGCTCGACTTCCTCGACGGGCTCGCGCTGCAGAGGAACCGCGACGGCACGATCTCCGTCGACCGCGCCACGCGCGAGACGAGCGTCGCGGGGCTGTTCGCCGGCGGCGACGTGGTGCGCGGCGCGGCCTCCGTCATCAAGGCGATCGCCGACGGCGGGGCGGTGGCGAGGGAGATCGGGCGGCGCCACGGCGTCGAGCCGGAGGTAGAGCCCAGGCTCGAGAAGCACGCCAGCCCGGCGGCGCTCCTCGAGAAGAAGTCGCGCCAGGCGCTGCCGCAGACGGTCCCGGTGCTGCCCGTGCCGGAGCGCGGCGGCTTCGCGGAGGTCATCCAGTCGTTCGGGCCCGAGGCCGCGGCGGCGGAGGCGAGCCGCTGCCTCGACTGCGACGACCTCTGCAGCCTGTGCGTCACCGTCTGCCCGAACCGCGCGAACCACGCCTACGCGACCGAGGCGCTCGACCTCGCGCTGCCGTCCTGGGTGGTGAAGGGCGGCGCGCTCGTCGCCGCCGAGCCGACGCCGTTCAAGGTCGCGCAGCAGGTCCAGATCCTGAACATCGGCGACCTCTGCAACGAGTGCGGCAACTGCGCGACGTTCTGCCCGACGGCCGGCGCGCCGTACCAGGACAAGCCGCGCTTCTGGCTCGACGCGGAGGGGTACGCGGCGGCGCGCGGCGACGCGTTCCGCCTGCGGCGCACCGACGGAGGAGTCGTGATCGACGCGCGGCTCGGCGGGCGGACGCACCGGCTGGAGCGCGGCGGTGGCGCCGCCGAGTACCGCTCCGATCGGCTCGTGGCGCGCTTCGACCCCGGGTCGTGGTCGCTCCTCGGCGTGGAGCCGGCGGGGCCGCTCACGGAAGGTGAATCGATCGACCTCTCCGCCTGCGCGACGCTCATCGCGCTGCTCGCGGCGGCGCCCGCTTTGCCCGCCTGACCACTTCACCGCCGGAGCGCAGAACGGACAAAAAACATCCCACACCTTGACGGGCGGCGAGAAAATTTCCACTCTGCCCGTCGCGTCCACCCTCGTCGCCCGCACCGTCCCCCGACACCCTCCGCAGGCAGCCACCATGCACGACTCGAAGAGCAGCTCCGGCCAGGACCTCTACCGTCAGATCTTCGCCCGCGCGAAGGAGCTCGAGGGCGAGACCGCGCGCTTCCTCATGGACATGGTCCGCGTGCCGTCCTTCTCCGGGAAGGAGAAGGAGGTCGTCCAGGTCATCAAGGCGGAGATGGAGAAGGTCGGCTTCGACGAGGTCCGCGTCGACGGCCTCGGCAACGTCATCGGCCGCATCGGCAGCGGGCCGCGCGTCATCGCCTTCGACGCGCACGTCGACACCGTCTACGCGGGCGACCTCTCCCTGTGGAAGTTCGACCCCTTCACCCCGAAGATCGAGGACGGCAAGGTGTGGGGCCGCGGCACGGTCGACCAGGAGGGCGGCATGGCCTCCATGGTGACGGCTGGCAAGATCATCAAGGAGCTGGGCCTGAACGAGCAGTTCACGATCCTCTTCACCGGCACGGTGATGGAGGAGGACTGCGACGGCCTGTGCTGGACGTACCTCATCAAGGAGGAGAAGCTCCGCCCCGAGCTCGTCGTCATCACCGAGCCGACGAACATGAACATCTACCGCGGGCACCGCGGCCGGATGGAGATGCAGGTGAAGGTGAAGGGCCTCTCCTGCCACGGCAGCGCGCCCGAGCGCGGTGACAACGCCATCTACAAGGTGAGCCGCGTCGCGCTGGAGATCGAGAAGCTGCACGGCCGGCTCGCGACGGACGCGTTCCTCGGCAAGGGCAGCATCTGCGTCTCGCAGGTGTTCTTCACCGGGCCGAGCCAGTGCGCGGTGCCGGACAGCGCGACGCTCTCCCTCGACCGCCGCCTCACCTTCGGCGAGACGAAGGAGAGCGCGGTCGCCGAGGTGAAGGACGCCGCGGCGCGCGCCGGCTACCCCGAGGCCGAGGTCACGATCCTCGAGTACCGCGAGCCTGCGTACACCGGGCTCGTCTACCCGATGGAGAAGTACTACCCGACGTGGACCCTGCCCGAGGACAGCCCCTGGCTCGCGCACGCGCGCGTCGCGTACGAGGCCTGCCTCGGGAAGGCGCCGTTCGTGGGCAAGTGGACGTTCAGCACGAACGGCATCGCCATCGCGGGCCTCGAGGGCATCCCCTGCATCGGCTTCGGACCGGGCGACGAGGTGCAGGCGCACTTCCCGAACGAGCACTGCCCGCTCGAGCACCTCTCAGGCGCCTCGGCCTTCTACGCCGCGCTCGTCGCGAAGCTGAACGACAAGCGGTAGCGCGTCCTCGCCCACACTTCACGCGGAGTCATCCATGGCCAGCCCCGCCGTCCAGCAGCTCGTCGCCGAGTTCCAGGCGAAGAAGACCGACCTCTTCCGCAAGGACTTCCTCCTCACCTGGGAGCACCCGAAGGCGGAGATCGAGGCGATCCTCACGCTCGCCGAGGCGCTCAAGACCCTCCACAAGGAGGGCCAGTCGTACCGCGCCTTCGACACCGGGCTCGCCATCGCGATCTTCCGCGACAACTCGACCCGCACGCGCTTCTCGTTCGCGTCGGCGGCGAGCGCGCTCGGCCTGTCGCTCTCCGACCTCGACGAGGAGAAGAGCCAGATCGCGCACGGCGAGACGGTCCGCGAGACCGCCAACATGATCTCCTTCCTCGCCGAGGTGATCGGCATCCGCGACGACATGTTCCTCGGCGAGGGGAACAAGTACATGCGCGAGGTCGGGGCGGCGCTCACCGAGGGAACGGAGCGCGGCGTGCTGCACCGCCGCCCGAGCGTCATCAACCTGCAGTGCGACGTCGACCACCCGACGCAGAGCCTCGCCGACCTGGCGTGGCTCAAGAAGCACTTCGGCAGCCTCGAGAACCTGAAGGGCAAGAAGCTCGCGATGAGCTGGGCCTACAGCCCGAGCTACGGGAAGCCGCTCTCCGTCCCGCAGGGCGTCATCGGCCTCATGACCCGCTTCGGCATGGAGGTGCGGCTCGCGCACCCCGAGGGCTACGGGCTCATCCCCGAGACGCTCGAGGTGGCGAAGAGGAACGCCGCCGAGAGCGGCGGCAAGTTCGAGGTGGTGAACAGCATGGAGGAGGCGTTCCGCGGCGCGGACGTCGTCTACCCGAAGTCGTGGGCGCCCTATCACGTCATGCAGCGGCGCACGCAGCTACTCACGAAGGGCGACCGCGAGGGGCTGAAGGGCCTCGAGCAGGAGTGCCTCGCGAACAACGCGAAGTTCAAGTCGTG
>JBJMQK010000210.1:0-9882 GCA_045802735.1 Anaeromyxobacteraceae bacterium
GGACGAGATAGCAACGGCGGTGCCACGCGCCGCCGCCGCGGCGCGCAGCCGGGAGGGTCAAACCGGGCATAACTCCGGCGCGGTGTGGCTGCACGCGCGGGCCGCCCCCGCCAGGTGTGAGGTGCTGCCCAGTTGAGGTGACGCTCGGGATGGGGGGTCTCGGGGGGAGAGTTTCTCCCCCCGGAGTGAGGCGCCGCAGGCGCCGGATATCGTCACAGCGGCGGGCAGTGACGTCCGGGATCAGATCAACTGGGCGCCGCTGTGACCCGGTGCTTCGCCGGCCTCGCCTCACCGCGGGGTTTCCATTATAACGGGCGGCTCTCACGGAGCTTTCGCCTTGAAGACCCTCGAGACGTCGCAGCCTGGTTTCGCGGAGGCGTGGGCGAAGCTCTGCGCGCGCGGCTCGGAGGAGGACGAGGGCCCGGTGCGCGAGGCCGCCGCGCGGCTCGTCGCCGAGGTGCGGGCGCGCGGCGACGCCGCCCTGGTCGAGCTGACGGAGCGCTTCGACGGGTGGAAGCCGGCGTCGCCGGCGGCCCTCGCCTTCGGTCCCTCCGACTTCGAGGCCGCGTTCGCGGGCCTCCCCGCCGCCGGCCGGAAGGCGCTCACCGTCGCGGCCGGGCGCATCGAGGCGTTCCACCGCCGCGAGATCGACGCCGAGGTGCCGGCGTTCACCGATCGGTCCGGCGCGACGCTCGCCCAGGTCACGCGGCCGCTCGGGAAGGTGGGCGTCTACGCGCCCGGCGGCACGGCGCGCTACCCCTCCACGATCCTGATGACGGCCATCCCCGCTCGCGTCGCGGGCGTGGGCGAGGTGGTCGCCTGCTCACCGGGCGTGAAGGGCACGGGCGAGGTCGACGCCTGGACGCTCGCCGCCTGCCACGTCGCCGGCGTCGCGCGCCTGTTCCGCGTCGGCGGCGCGCAGGCCGTCGCCGCCCTCGCCTACGGCACGGCGACGATCCCCGCGGTGGACAAGATCTGCGGCCCGGGCAACGCCTACGTCGCCGCGGCGAAGCGCATCGTCTTCGGCCAGGTGGACATCGACATGATCGCCGGGCCGACCGAGGTGGTGGTCGTCGCCGGCCCGAAGGCCGACCCGGCGGAGGCGGCGAGCGATCTCCTCGCCCAGGCCGAGCACGACGTCCGCGCCGTCGCGGTGCTCCTCACGCCGTCGGCGAAGCTCGCCGTCGCCGTGGGCGCGGAGGTGGCGCGCCAGCTCGAGACGCTGCCGCGGCGCGAGATCGCGGCGCGCTCGATCGAGGAGCGCGGCGCGCTCGTCGTGACGGCGGACGTCGCCGAGGCGATCCGGCTCGCGGACGCATTCGCGCCGGAGCACCTCGCGCTGCTCCTCCCCGATGCGCAGCGCTGGGTGAAGAAGATCTCGCGCGCCGGGGCGGTGTTCGCGGGCACGAACACGCCCGAGGCGGTCGGCGACTACGTCGCGGGGCCGAGCCACGTCCTGCCCACCGCCGGGACGGCGCGCTTCGCCTCGCCGCTCTCGGTCGCGACGTTCCGGCGGCGCATGAGCGTGCTCGACCTCTCGCCCGCGGCGCTCGCGGAGGTGGCGCCGGCGGTGGAGGCGCTCGCCGCGGCCGAGGGGTTCGAGGGCCACGCGCGGGCGGTGCGGATCCGCGTCGAGGCGCAGAAGGCGGCGGTGCGCCCTGCGACTCCCCGCCCGCGACGGAACGCGGTCGAGCGCACCTCAGGGCGGTCCGCTCAGCGTGGACGGAAGACGGCCAGCGCGCGTGCGCGCGGGCGAAAGGTCGCGGCGCCATGACCTGGCGAGATCACCTGCGCGAGACGATCCCGGCGCTCGGCGTCTACAGGCCCTTCGACTACGCGTCGGCGCGGCCCGACCTCGTCCGGCTCGACGCGAACGAGGCGTCGTATCCGCTCGGGCCGGAGGACGTCGCCGCGTTCCAGGAGGCGCTCGCGCGGCTGCCGTTCCACCGCTACCCCGAGGTCTCGGGGAAGCCCCTCCGCGAGGCGCTCGCGCGCCGCTGGAACGTCTCGCCCGACCAGATCCTGCTCGGGAACGGCTCGGACGAGATCATCGCGATCCTCGTCACCGCGTTCGGCGGCGGGCGCGCCGGGCGCAAGGCGAAGATCCTGTTCCCCGTCCCCACGTTCGGCGAGTACGAGGCGATCGCGCTCGCGCACGGTGCGGAGCCCTTGCCGGTCCCGCTCGACGCGTCCTTCGCGCTCGACGAGGCGGCGCTCTCGGCCGCGATCGAGCGCGAGCGCCCGGCCCTCGCCTTCTTCGCGACCCCCAACAACCCGACGGGCAACCGCTTCGACTTCGGGGCGCTGGAGCGGCTTGCGGGCAAGATGGACGCGCTCCTCGTCGCCGACGAGGCGTACGCCGACTTCGGCGGCGCCTCGCAGATGGCGCGCGTCGGAGAGGTGCCGGGCTTCTGCGTCATGCGCTCGCTCTCGAAGATCGGCTTCGCCGCGATGCGCCTCGGCGCGCTCGTCGCGCCGCGCGAGGTCATCGCGGAGCTCGACAAGGTCCGGCTGCCGTACAACGTGAACGCCGTGTCGATCGCGCTCGCCACCGCCGCGCTGGCGTCCCCCGCGCGGCTCGACGCGCGCATCCGCGAGGTCGCGGCGCGCCGCCGCGAGCTCGAGGCGGGGCTCCGCGAGATCCCGGGCCTCACCGTGTTCCCGACCGACGCGAACTTCGTGCTCGTCCGGACCGCCGTCGACGCGAAGGGCGTCTACGACCGCCTCTTCGAGCGCGGCATCCTCGTGCGCAACCACTCGCGCCCGGGGCCGCTCCACAACTGCCTGCGCATCACGGCGGGGACCGCCGGGGAGAACGACGTGTGCCTCGAAGCCCTGCGGGCGGTGCTCGCGTGACGCCGAAGGGGCGCCAGGGGAAGGTCGCGCGGAAGACGCGCGAGACCGACGTGAAGCTCGAGCTCGCGCTCGGGCCGGGGGCGGCGGACATCGCCACGGGCGTGCCGTTCTTCGACCACATGCTCGAGCAGCTCTCGAAGCACGGCGGGATGGCGCTGACGGTGAAGGCCGAGGGCGACCTCCACGTGGACGCGCACCACACCGTCGAGGACGTCGGCATCGCGTTCGGCGAGGCGCTGCGCCAGGCCGTCGCCGACAAGGCCGGGCTCGCGCGCTACGGTCACGCGGTCGTGCCGCTCGACGAGGCGCTCGTCGAGGCGGTGGTCGATCTCTCCGGCCGCCCCCACCTCACCTTCAACGCCGACCTGCCGTCGGGGAAGAAGTTCATCGGCACGTTCGACGTGGACCTCACCCGCGATTTCTTCCAGGCGCTCGTGAACCACGCGCACGCGTGCATCCACGTGAACGTCCGCTACGGGCGGAACCTGCACCACATCGTGGAGGCCATCTTCAAGGCGACGGCCCGCGCCCTGCGCGCCGCGACCGCGGTGCAGGGGGGCGGGGTGCCGTCGACGAAGGGCATGCTCTGATGACCCTTCGACTTCGCGCGCCAGGGCGCGCTACGCTCAGGGCAAACGGATCGCTGCGATGATCGCATTACTGGATTACGGCGCCGGCAACCTGCGCTCCGTCGAGAACGCGCTCCGCGCCGTCGGCGCCGAGGTCGTCGTCACGCGCGACCCCGCGGTCGTGCGCCGCGCGGCGCGGCTCGTCGTGCCGGGGCAGGGCTCGATGCGCGCCTGCGGCGACGCGATGCGCGCCTCGGGCTGCGCCGACGCGCTCGTCGAGGCGGTGCGCGCCGGCACGCCCACGCTCGGCATCTGCGTCGGGCTGCAGATGCTCTTCGACGAGGGGGAGGAGCACGGCGGCGCGCGCGGGCTGGGGCTCGTCCCCGGCAAGATCGCGCGCCTCCCGTCCACGGTGAAGCTGCCGCACATCGGCTGGAGCCCGGTGCGAGCCACGCCGGCGTGCCACCCGCTCTTCCGCCCCCTCGACGGCGAGTACGTGTACTTCGCACACTCCTTCGCGGCCCCCGCGGGCGCCCGCGGCGCGGCGCTCCTCGCCGAGCACGGCGAGCCTTACTGCGCGGCGCTCGCCGACGGGAACCTGTTCGCGGTGCAGTTCCACCCGGAGAAGAGCCAGAAGGTGGGGCTGGCGCTGCTGGAGCGGTTCGTGAAGGTCTAGGTACGCTCGAGGCGATCGGAAGCACATGCTCGTCATCCCCGCCATCGATCTCATGGACGGCCAGGTCGTCCGTCTCGCCAGGGGCGACTTCGCGTCGAAGATCGTCTACTCGTCCGATCCCGCCGAGATGGCGCGCGGCTTCCGGGCCGCGGGCGCGGAGCGGATCCACGTCGTGGACCTCGACGGCGCGCGCGCGGGCCGTCCGGTGAACGGCGAGGCGATCCGCGCCATCGCCGCCGCCGGCGTCGCGATCGAGGTGGGCGGCGGACTCCGCACCATCGAGGCCGTCGACGAGGTGCTCCGGCTCGGCGCCGCGTTCGCGGTCCTCGGGACCGCTGCGGTGCAGCGCCTCGACCTCGTGCGCGAGGCCTGCGCGCGCTTCCCCGGCCGGATCGTCTGCGGCATCGACGCGAAGGGCGGCGAGGTCGCGGTCGCCGGCTGGGAGGAGGGCACCGGCCTCAAGGCCGCCGACGTCGCGCGCCGCGTGAAGGCCGCGGGCGTGTCCCTCGTGGAGTACACCGACGTCGCGCGCGACGGCATGGTCACCGGCGTCGACGCCGAGGGCGCGGCGCGGCTCGCGCGCGACGCGGGCGTGGAGGTCGTCGCCTCGGGCGGCGTCGCCTCGCTCGACGACGTGCGCGCCTGTCGCGCCGCGGGGGTCGCCGGGGTCATCGTGGGCAAGGCGCTGTACGAGAAGCGGTTCGACCTGGCGGACGCGCTGCGCGTCGCGAAGGCGGGGTAGACCATGCCGGCGAAGCGCATCATCCCCTGCCTCGACGTGAAGGACGGGCGCGTGGTGAAGGGCGTCCACTTCGTGAACCTGCGCGACGCGGGCGATCCCGTCGAGGCGGCGGCGCGCTACGACGCCCAGGGCGCCGACGAGGTCACCTACCTCGACATCGCCGCGACGCGCGAGAACCGCGGGACGCTCCTCGCCCTCGTCGAGCGCACCGCGGCCCAGGTGTTCGCGCCCCTCACCGTGGGCGGCGGCGTGCGCAGCGAGGCGGAGATGGTGGCGCTCCTCCGCGCCGGGGCCGACAAGGTGAGCGTGAACTCCGCCGCGGTGAACGACCCGGGCCTCGTCGACCGCCTCTCCGCCGTCGCCGGTGCGCAGGCGCTCGTCGTCGCCATCGACGTGAAGCGGCGGCCCTCGGGCGGCTGGGAGGTCTTCATCGCCGGCGGCACGAAGGCGACCGGCGTCGACGGCCTCGCCTGGTCGCGCGAGGTGGCCGACCGCGGCGCCGGCGAGCTGCTCCTCACCTCGATGGACAAGGACGGCACCCGCTCCGGCTACGACCTCGAGCTGCTCGAGGCCGTCTGCCAGGCGGTCACCATCCCGGTCATCGCCTCGGGCGGAGTCGGGACGCTGCAGCACCTCGCCGACGGGCTCCGCTACGCCGACGCGGCGCTCGCGGCCTCGATCTTCCACGACGGAGAGCACACGGTCGGCGAGGCGAAGGCGTTCCTCAGGGCGCAGGGCATCGAGGTGCGGCCGTGACCCTTCGACTCCGCGCGCGCCCTGCGCGCGCTACGCTCAGGGCGAACGGAAAGGCTACGCGATGGTCTCGGTAGGAGCGGGAGAGCTCGACCGCGTGAAGTACGACGAGCGCGGCCTCGTCCCGGTCGTGGCGCAGGAGGAGGACGGGACGGTCCTCATGCTCGCCTGGGCGAACCGAGAAGCGCTCTTGCAGACCCTCCACGAGGCGCGCGCCGTCTACTGGTCGCGGAGCCGCAAGGAGCTGTGGCGCAAGGGCGACACGAGCGGCCACCGGCAGGAGGTCACGGCGATCCGGGTGGACTGCGACGGCGACGCCGTGCTCTACACCGTGCGCCAGACCGGGCCCGCCTGCCACGAGGGCACGCGGAGCTGCTTCGACCGCAGGGAAGATTAGGGAGGCGAGACCGTGCCCGACGAACGTTTCCTGGCCCAGCTCTGGGCCGTCATCGAGTCGCGCCGGGCGGACGAGGGCGCGACGGAGAGCTACACGCGCAAGCTCCTCGCGAACCCGAGCAAGATCCGCAAGAAGGTGACCGAGGAGGCCTACGAGGTGAACGAGGCGCACCAGGCGCTCCTCGACGGCAAGGACTCGAAGGACCACCTCGCCCACGAGGCGGCCGACCTGCTCTACCACCTGTTCGTGCTGCTCGCGTCGGCCGACGTGACGCCGCAGGCGGTCTACGCGATCCTGGAGCGGCGCCACGCCCCGCTCCCCGGGCAGCCTGGGGTGGGCAAAACCCCTTGACACAAAGCCATTTTTTCCGTAAAGAGCGCGGTTCAACGACCTGACAGGCTGGGCGCGTCGCCGCCCGGCTCGTCGCTTTTTCGTCCAGACGTCCCCCTCCGAGGAATCCGAATGACGGGTGTGCGAGTCAAGGATGGCGAGTCCTTCGAGAACGCCATGAAGCGCTTCAAGAAGCAGTGCGAGAAGGCCGGCATCCTCTCGGAGATCCGCAAGCGCGAGCACTACGAGAAGCCCAGCGTGAAGCGGAAGAAGAAGGCGCTCGCCGCCAAGAAGCGCGCCCTCAAGAAGATGCGGAAGACGTTCTAGGGGACGGCCGCACGATGGCGCTCAAGGAGACGCTCGACGCGGACCTCAAGGCCGCGATGAAGGACAAGGACACGCTCAAGCTGTCCGTCGTCCGCATGCTGAAGAGCGCCATCAAGTACCGCGAGATCGAGCTCATGAAGTCGCTCGACGACGCCGGCATCCAGGGCGTCATCGCTTCCGAGATCAAGCGCCGCCGCGACTCCGTCGAGCAGTACCGGCAGGGCGCGCGCGAGGACCTCGCGACGAAGGAGGAGGCGGAGATCGCCGTCCTCCAGGCGTACCAGCCGGCGCAGCTCTCGCCGGAAGAGCTCGCGAAGCTCGTGGACGCCGCCATCGCGCGGGCCGGCGCGCAGGGCCCGAAGGACATGGGCAAGGTGATGAAGGAGCTCGTCCCCGAGGTGCAGGGCAAGGCCGAGGGCAAGGCGGTGAGCGAGCTCGTGAAGCAGAAGCTCGCGGCGAAGTAGGCGAGGCGCGCGCGGGCCGCGCGAGGGCGCGTGATCCCGGACGCTACCATCGACGAGATCCGCTCACGCGTCGACATCGTGGCGGTGATCGGTCGCCACGTCGAGCTGAAGAAGTCGGGCAGGACGTGGAAGGGCTGCTGCCCGTTCCACGGAGAGCGGACCCCGAGCTTTCACGTTTACCCCGAGGACGGGCACTGGAAGTGCTACGGCTGCGGGGAGTACGGCGACGTCTTCAAGTTCCTGCAAAAGCTGCAGGGCAAGGAGTTCCCCGAGGTGGTTCGCGCGCTGGCGGCGGAGGTGGGGGTCCCGATCCCCGAGCGCGAGGAGGACTCCGCCGAGCAGCGCCAGCGGCGCGCCGACCGCGCCGAGGCCCTCGCCGCCTGCGCCGCCGCGACCCGCTACTTCGAGGCGCGTCTGTGGAGCCAGTACGGGGAGAAGGGCCGCGCCTACCTCGCGTCGCGCGGCATCGACGAGGCCACGGCGAAGCTCTTCCACCTCGGCCTCGCGTCGACGGCCTGGGACGACCTCGTGCCCCGGCTCACGGCCAAGGGGCTCACCGAGGCGGCGCGCGACAAGGCCGGCCGCGTCGCGCGGCGCGGGTCGGGCGACCGCTACGACCGGTTCCGGGCGCGCCTCCTGTTCCCCATCGCCGGGCTCGACGGCGAGGTGATCGGCTTCGGCGGGCGCGTGATGCCCGGAGCGCCCGACAAGCTCGCGAAGTACATCAACTCCCCCGAGTCGCCCGCGTACAAGAAGAGCCGCGTCCTCTACGGCATCGACCTCGCGCGCGAGCACATCCGCAAGACGCGGACCGCGGTGCTGGTGGAGGGCTACTTCGACGTGATCGGGCTCCACCGGGCCGGCGTGCGCAACGCGGTGGCGGTGTGCGGGACGGCGCTCACCCCCGAGCACGTCGAGGTGCTGCGGCGCTGCGACTGCCGCGAGGTGACGGTGCTCTTCGACGGCGACGCGGCAGGCCAGGCCGCGCCGGCGAAGGCCGCCCAGGCGCTCCTGCCGGCGGGGCTCTCCGGGAAGGTGGCGCTCCTCCCCGCGGACGCGGGCAAGGTCGATCCCGACGAGTACGCGCGCGCGAACGGGCTCGCCGCCGTCGAGGCGCTCCTCGCCGCGGCGCGGCCGCTCACCGAGTTCCTCATCGAGCGCGCGGTCGGCGCGCACTGCGGCGCCGCCCCGGCGCAGGCCTCCATGGAGGCGAAGCTCGCCGCGTTCCGGGAGCTCCGGCCCTTCGTGGCGCTCGCCCCGGCCGGCCTCGCCCGGACGATGTTCGAGGAGCGGGTGGCCCAGCGGCTCGGGGTGGACGCCGCGACGCTCGCCGCCGAGGTGGAGCGCCCCGCGACGCGCCCCGGGGCGCCGCCTGCCGCCGCGGTCACACCAGCCCAGCCCCGGCCCACGAACGCCGCGGCTCCCCGCCGCGCGCCCCCCGGCAGCCGCTCCTACGGGGCCGCCGCCGACGCGCTCGGGCTCATCGCGACCTTTCCCCAGCTCGCCGACGTCGCCCGCGAAGAGCACGTCTTCGGGCTCTTCCCCGACGGACCACTCGCGGCGGCGCTGCGCGCGCTCATGGACGGGACGCTGCGCCCCGAGGACCTCCCGGCCCGCCTCGAGGGGCTCCTCCCCCCTCAGCTCGTCCACCGGGTACGGGACATGCTGGGGCCCGCTCGTCCGCCCATCGAGGCTGCCGATCGAGCGCTCCGGAAGGCCCTCCTCCTGGCGTGGGTTGAGTACGTCGAGGGGGAGTACGACGAGGTCACCTCAGCCGTCGCGCGCGCGACGAGCCCCGCCCCGCCCGACCTCGTCGAGCGGCAGCTCACCACCTGGCGGCGCCTCGTCGACCTGAAGAAGCGCCTCGACGCGCTGGAGCGCGGATGAAAGCCTCGCTGCAAAGCATTCTCAAGAGGTTCAGCGGGCTCGCTCGCCCGCGCGAGATTATCCAAGCCGAGCCGGGTGCCGCCGAGCAGGCCAAGGAGCGCCAGCACATGACGACGTCGAAGTCCCACGCCGCCAAGAAGACTCAAAAGAAGCCCGCCCGCGCCGTCAAGGCGAAGGCAGAGCGCCCGGAGAAGGAGCGCTCGAAGGTCGCCGCGAAGGGCGCCAAGGTCGTGGCGCGCGCGCCGGAACGCCGCGCCGCGAAGGCCGAGAAGCCCGAGAAGCCCGACAAGAAGGCGAAGCGCCCCGAGCTGGTCGCGAAGCCCGAGCCGGCCGCGAAGCACGAAGCGCCGGCGAAGCACGAGGCCGCCGCGAAGAACGGCGTGCACCGCGGCGCGTCGCAGAAGGCGGCGGCGCCGGAGAAGCGCGAGAAGCCCGAGAAGTCCGAGAAGCCGGAGAAGGCCGACAAGGGCGAGACCGCCAAGGCCGTCTCCGCGAAGGCGGCGAAGAACGGCGAGGCGACTTCGAAGAAGCCGGCGCCCGCGTCGGACGAGGACGAGGACGGCGCGGAGGCCCCCGAGGCGGCCGCCGCCGACGACGACGACGAGGACGACGACCTCGCCGACATCACCGAGCGGTCCGAGGTGAAGGCGCTCATGGAGCGGGGTCGCGAGAAGGGCTTCCTCACCTTCGACGAGGTGAACGACGCCCTGCCGTCCGACACGAGCTCGGACCAGATCGACGACGTCATGTCGATGTTCGGCGAGCACGACATCGAGGTCGTGGACGGCGCCGAGAAGAAGATGAAGCTCCCGGACAAGCCGCCGGAGCCCGAGGAGAAGGAGAAGGAAGAGGAGGAGGAGAAGGAGGACGATGCCGGCTAC
>JBJMQK010000315.1:0-28070 GCA_045802735.1 Anaeromyxobacteraceae bacterium
CTCGAGCTCCTCGCGCGCGGCGCCGATCCGATCCTTCACCTTGCGGGCGAGCCTCGCCTCGTCGAGGAGGTCACGGATCCGCAGGCCACGGCGGGCCACCTTGTCCTCGTACGTGGGGCCGATGCCGCGGCCGGTGGTGCCGATCTTCCCGGCGCCCATCTTCTGCTCGCGCGCGATGTCGATCTGCTTCGCCCAGGGCATGATCACGTGGGCGTCGAGGGAGAGCACGAGCTGGGCGTCGTCCTTCAGGAACCCGCGCGCCTTCAGCTTGTCGATCTCGATGCAGAACACCTCGGGGTCGACGACCGTGCCGTTGCCGACCACGCACGACTTCCCGGGGTGCAGGATGCCCGCCGGGATGAGGTGGCGCACGGTCTTCTCGCCGCCGACGACGAGGGTGTGGCCGGCGTTGTTCCCGCCCTGGAATCGCACCACCACGTCGGCGTACTGCGTGAGGAGGTCGACGAGCTTGCCCTTGCCCTCGTCACCCCACTGCGCACCGATCACGACGACGTTCGGCATGCTCCGCTGCTCCTCTCCGGTAGGAAGTTCGCGACGATAGCAGGGGGGCGGCAGGGGCGCCACCGCCGCGGTGGTCGCGCCGTGCCCCTCACCGCGTGCTGCGCGGCCGCGCCCGCACCGCCGGCCGCACGGCGCGCGGTCCGCTGCCAGCGCGCTCGAGCGCCTGCGTCGCGAACTCGAGGTCGACGGCGAACCCGATCGCGGGGCCGGGCCGACCGAAGCGCGCGAGCAGCGCGTCGTAGCGCCCTCCCGCCGCGACCGCGCTCCCGGCACCGGGAGCGTACCCCGCGAAGGTGATGCCGGTGTAGTAGCCGAGGCCGCGCACCTCGCCGAGGTCCACCACCACCTCGCCGAGCCCGCGGCGGCGCCCGAGCTTGAGCGCCGCCTCGACCTCGGAGAGCGCCGCCGCCGCGCCGGGCACGCCGTCCGCGACGTCGCGCGCGCGCTCGAGGGCGCGGTCGCCGTAGAGCCCGGCGAGGAGCGGGAGCGCCTTGCGAGCGGCGGCGGTGCCCTTCCCGCGGCGCGCCAGCGCCGCCAGCGTCGCCTCGTCCTTGCGCCCGAGCGCGACGCTCGCCTCCGCGCGCGCCGCCTCGGGGAGGCGCGCCGCCGCGACGACCTCCTGGGCGAAGCGCGCGTGCCCGACCTCGACGATCGCGTGCGCGAGGCCGACGCGCTCGAGCGCCTGGGCGAGGACGGCGAGCGCCTCGGCGTCGGCGCGCGCCCCGCCCTCGCCCAGCAGCTCGACTCCGGCCTGGTACACCTCGCGCGGGCGACCGGCGCGCGCCTCGCGCGCCCGCAGCACCGGCCCGTCGTAGCAGAGCCGCGCGGGCGCCGGCAGCGCGTCCGGGCGGGCTGCGTAGAGCCGCGCGATCTGCGGCGTGATGTCGGGACGGATGGCGACGACCTCGCCCGACCCCGGCTCGACGAACTTCAGGACGCCGGCGACCGCCGCCGGCGAGAGCCCCAGCTCCACGACGTCGAGGCGCTCGAGCGTCGGGAGCAGCACGCGCCGGTAGCCGAACGACGAGAAGACACCGTGCAGGTTCGCGGACAGCTCGGCGAGGTGCGCGGAGTGATCCGGGAGCAGGTCGCGGAGGCCTGCCGGGAGCGAGAGGTCGAGCATGGCGGGCGGAATCTAGCACGCCGTGGGGCGCCGCCCTTCGACTCCGCTGCGCTACGCTCAGGGCGAACGGAAGGTGAAACCCCCGACCCCGATCCGGACGGAGACCCTGACCTCGACCCCTCCGTTCGCGCTGAGCGTAGCCGCGCAGCGGCGGAGTCGAAGCGCCCCCTCCACCGCAGCGCCTCAGTGATGCAGCGTCGGATCGTCCGTCCGCTCCACGCTCCCCGGCGGCCGCGTCGTGACGGTCCCGCGCTCGTCCGTGTACGCGACGCCCGACTCCTCGGCGCGGCCGGTCGCGGGGTACTCGCGGCGGATCGTCGTCTCCTCGCGGCGCCCGCGGTGCAGCATGCGGCCCGTGGACGGGCGCAGCGACTGCCCCATCGTCTGGCGCCGACCCAGGGTCGCGCCGAGCGCCGCGCCCGCGAGCCCGAGCAGCGCGGCGACGCCGGCGGCGCCCGCCCCTGCAGCCGCGCCCTTCGACGCGTCCTCCGCCCTCGCCTCGGCGCGGGAGCGGTTCGCCGGCGTGTCGCGGCGCTCGACGGTGCGCGCGCCGACGTTGCCGCTCGCCGCGGTCCCCGCCGAGAGCGCGGCGTTCCCGAGCGCCGTCGAGAGGAAGATTGCCCCGGCGATGAGCCCGATGCACCACACCAGCGCGCCGTGCAGCATCGCGCTCGCCTCGTGGCGCTCGCCGGCGACCCGCACCGCCACCCAGGCGCCGATGAGCGACGCCGCGAACGGCGTGAGGAGCCCCCAGATCCCGGCGCCGATCCCGAGCCCCTTCGAATCCGCGGGCGCGGCGGAGAACCCGAACGCCGCCCCGAACAGCCCCAGCGTGATGTGCGCGGCGAGCGCGCAGAACGCGCCCGCGATCACCGGCCCCCACTGAATCCGCGGAAAAGCACGCGTGGTCAATGCTTCAGCAGCCATGTGTCAGCCCTCCCGCCCGTGAAAGTGGGCATGCCCTCGCGGGCTCACAAGAGAGGGGGACGCGGGAAGGGGTGCAGGGCGGCCGTCGGAGGGAGCGCCTCCCCGCCGCCTTACAGCGCCAGCGCCCGCACGACGCGCATGTGCTGCAGCCGTCGCAGCTTCTCGAGGAGTTCCGGCGGCGGCGGGGCGTCGACGTTGTAGAGCGCGAACGCCTGCCCCCGCGCCGCGTCGCGCGACAGGAAGATGCGGGCGATGTTCACGCCGGCCTCGCCGAGCGCGGTGCCGATGTGGCCGACGACGCCGGGCGCGTCCTCGTTCTCGCACAGGATGACGTCGCCCTCGGGGACGGCCTCGAGGCGGAAGCCGTTCACGCGCACGACGCGCAGCTCGTGCCGGCCGAACACGGTGCCGGCGACGGACGCGCTCCCGTCGGCGCCGGTCAGCGTCACCGTGAGCAGCGACACGTAGTCGTGCGCCTCCGGGGTGAGGTCCTCGCGGACGACGATGCCGCGCTCCTTCGCGATCGCCGGCGCGGAGACCTCGTTCACCGGCCCGTCGAGGACGTGGCGCAACAGGCCCTTCAGCGCCTGCGCCGCGAGCACGCGATGCGGCGCGGTGGCGAGCTCGCCCGAGAACTCGAGCCGCACCTCGTGGATCGCGGCGGGCGCGATCTGCGACGCCAGCGAGCCGAGCTTCTCGGCGAGCGCGAGCCACGGCGCGACCTGCTCGCGCACCTCCGCGGCCATCGACGGCAGGTTCACCGCGTTCTTCACCTCGCCGCGCGTGAGGTAGGCCGCGAGCTGCTCGGCGATCGCGACCGCCACCGCCGCCTGCGCCTCCTCGGTGGAGGCGCCGAGGTGCGGCGTGCACACGAACGTGTCGAGCTTGAGGAGCGGGTGGTCGGGCGGCGGCGGCTCCTTGTCGAAGACGTCGAGCGCCGCGCCGCCGAGGTGACCCGACGCGAGCGCGTCGGCGAGCGCGCGCTCGTCGATCACGCCGCCGCGCGCGCAGTTCACGATGAGCGTGCCCCTCTTCATCTTCGCGATCGCGGCGGCGTTCACGAGGTTCCGCGTCGCCTCGGTGAGCGGGACGTGCAGCGAGATGACGTCCGCCTGCGCCCACAGCTCGTCGAGCGAGACCTGCGTCACGCCGAGCTTCGCCGCCGCGTCGGCGCTGATGAACGGGTCGTAGGCGACGACGCGCATCCGCATCGCGCGGCAGCGCTCGACGACGATCGACCCGATGTTCCCGATGCCGACGACGCCGAGCGTCTTCCCGGCCAGCTCGCGGCCCTGGAACTTCTTCTTCTCCCACTTCCCCGCCTTGACGCTCGCCGTCGCCTGGGCGACGTGCCGCGCCAGCGCGAGCATGTGCGCGAGCGTCAGCTCGGCGACCGTGGTGGAGGAGCCGCCCGGCGTGTTCATCACCACGATGCCGCGCCGCGTGGCCGCGTCGAGGTCGACGTTGTCGACGCCCACCCCGGCGCGGCCCACCACCTTGAGCCGCCCCGCGCGCTCGAGGAGCTTCGCGTTGACCTTCGTCGCGCTCCGCACCGCGAGCGCGTCGTAGTCGCCGATGATCTTCTCGAGCTCGTCCGGCTTGAGGCCGACCTTCACGTCGACCTCGAGCCCGGCGCTGCGCATGATGTGGACGCCGTCGGCGGAGAGGTCGTCGGAGACGAGGACGCGCGGGGCCATGGCTTCTCCTGCTGCGGGGTTCTAGACGGTCTCGGCGAAGCTCTTCATGGCCGCGCCGACGCCCTTGCCGAACTCGATCTTGGCGCCGAGATCGGCGAGGCCCCGCTCGATGGCCACCACGGCGGTGCAGATGTCGAACTCGTCGAAGTAGCCGAGGTGGGCGATGCGGAAGATCTTGCCCTTCGCCTGGTCCTGCCCCCCGACGAGCGTCACGCCGTACTTGTCGCGCAGCACCTTCACGAGCTTGTCGGTGTCGATGCCGTCCGGCGCGATGACCGTCGTGAGCGCGAGCGAGGGGCTGTCGGTGAAGAGCTTCATCCCGTGCGCGGTCATCGCCGCGCGCGCCGCCTTCGACATGCGCTCGTGGCGCTTGAACACCTTCTCGAGCCCGTCCTCCTTGAGCCAGGTGAGCACCTCGGCGAGGCCGACGAGGAGCGTGACGGCGGGCGTGTAGTTCGTCTGGTTCTTCACCTGCATCTCCCGCTCCTTCTTCCAGTTGAAGTAGAAGCGCGGCAGGTCGGCGGTCTCGGCGAGCTTCCAGGCCTTCTCGCTCGCCGCGGCGAAGGCGAGGCCCGGCGGCAGCATGAGCGCCTTCTGCGACCCGGACAGGAGGACGTCCATCCCCCACTCGTCCATCGGCAGGTTGAACGCGCCGAGGGCGCTGATGGCGTCCACGACGGTGATGGTGTTCTCGCGCGCCTTCGTCAGCGCGCAGATCTCCTTCACCGGGTGCGCGACGCCGGTCGACGATTCGCTCGCCTGGACGTAGACGGCCTTGGCGGTGGGGTTCTCGTCGAGCGCCTTCTTCACCTGCTCGGGGGTGACCGCCTTGCCCCACTCGACCTTGATGACGACCGGCTCGACGCCGTAGGCCTTGCAGATCTTCCACCAGCGCTCGCCGAACTTGCCGCCGTCGACGACGATCGCCTTGTCGCCCTTCTTGAGGAAGTTCGTGACGGCGCCCTCCATGGCGCCCGTGCCCGACGCGGCGAAGACGAGCACGTCGTTCCTCGTCTGGAAGATCCACTTCAGGTCCTCGCGGATGCGCGCGAAGATCTTCTCGAACGCCGGGGCCCGGTGGTGGAGGATCGGCTGCGCCATCGCGAGCGCGATGCGCTCGGGAACGGGCGTGGGACCTGGGGTGAGCAGGTAGCTCTTCAGCGCCATGGCAGACTCCCTTCGGGGGTTCGGGGGGTGGGTTTAGCACCTCGCGGGGCGCGAGGCTTGGATCATCGCGCCGCGACCCCCGTGAGGATGAGCGCGACGACCCCCTCCTTGACCCGCTCGACGTCCTCCTCGGCCGGACCGCCGAGGATCCCGGTGACCAGGCCGGTCAAGGTGAGCTCGAGCGTGCCGAGGAGCCCGGCCGCCGCGATCGAGGGGTCGACGCCGGCGCGGATCTCCCCCCGCGCCTGGCCGCGCTCGACGATGCCCGCGATGATGGCGATCGCCGCCTCGAACGTCTGCCGCGTAGAGCCGGCGCGGAAGGCGTTCGGCGTGCGCGCGACCTCGAGCAGGAGCACGCGCACGGCCGCGGGCGCGGTGCGGAAGACGTCGATCGCGAAGCGGCAGACCGCGGCGAGCTGCTCCGGCCCGGTGCCGGGCCCATCGGCCGTCGCCCGCAGCGCGTTGATGAAGATGGTCCACTGCTCGGCGAAGACGCTCTCGAGCAGCGCGTCCTTGCTCTTGAAGTAGTGGTAGACGAGGCCGTACGCGACCCCCGCAGCCTTGGCCACGTCGGCGATGCGACAGCCGTGATAGCCCTTCTCGGCGAAGACCCGCACCGCGGCGTGGAGGATCGCGCGTCGCTTCTCGGGCTCGGTCTCGTCCGGCGGCGGCAGGACCGCGTGGGCGCGGCGCGCGTTGCGCTGGGGCAAAGGGGTTCGCTCCTCGGTGTGGGGTAGGTGGTAGCGGCGCTCGTCGAGCGGTGTCAACGCGCGCGCTGGGTACTACCAGCTGGGGCGTCGCTCGGACAAGGACGAGAGATCGAGCACGAACCCGAAGCGCGGGGAGGGATCGCATTCGAAGAGCGACGCGGTGATCCCCGCCTTCCAGCAGTGGCACGGGGAGTCCCACACGAACGACGCGACGTGCTGGTACACGTGGGGTGCCGCGCTCTTGTCGGGGCACAGCGGCGCCTTCTGGCCATCCGGACCCACGAACGTCCTCGCGTTGAAGAGCGCGTCGTAGCTGAGCAGGGCGCCGGAGATCCGCGCGCGCGCCCCGACGCTCCCCTGGGCGAGGGCGCCGATCGCGACCGGCCGCAGGTCGAACAGCGGCTCGAGCCCGGCGAGGAGCCGCGGCGATCCTCCCGGGCCGAGCCCGAAGATCCCCGCGTGCACCTCGTCGCCGCGCGCGTCCGAGACGCTGGCGTTCGCCCGGAGCTCGGTGAAGCGATCCCATCCCGACGCCTCCGCCGGCAACGGCACGCCCGCCGGCGCGCGCTCGCCGAAGCCGAAGAAGCGCGCCTCCGCCCCGGCCGAGATCCGCCACACGTGAACCGTGGCCTCCGCCCAGGTCTCGGCGAGGCGCGGGCGCCCGAGATCCACGTCTTGACCGACGGTCACGTCGAGCTGCGCGGCCGAGAGCGGACCGGCGGGGACGACGAGCCGGTTCCGCAGCGCCAGCCGGAGCTGCTGGAACGGCCCCGGCAGCGCGGTGAGCGTCCGGCGCGCCGGGACCACCGTCCCCGGCGCGGGCGCGGCGAGCGCCGGGGCGACGTCGAGCTCGTCCCAGGCGTACGAGGGCAGTGCCGGGCCCGCCTGGCCCGTGCCCGCGACGACCGTCACCGCGGGCTCGATGAGATGGCGCGCCGCGCCGAAGCTCCTCGCGACGGACGTCGAGAGCGCGAGCCCCCCCGTCGCGCGGGCGTCGACCTGCGGGCCGGGTCCCGCCTCGAAGGCGTAAGCCGCCGCCGTCCCGGTGACCCACGGCTCGACAGCGAGGGCTCGACCGACGGTGAATGGCGCCCGGAGCTCGCCGCGGACGGCGGCGCGGGTGCCGGCGAGCCGCTCGCGCGGCTCCCAGCGCCCGTCGCGCTCGCCCGCGTCGCGGATCGCCGCGCTGCCCGGGGTCCACCCGCGCTCGCCAGGGCCGATCCCGTCGAGCCCCTCGTCGCCGGTCGGCCCGCGGAGCGGCGCGAACCGCGCGACGCCGCCGGTCGCGGACGCGAGCACCGGGCCCAGCCTCACCGGCAGGAGCGACGCCGAGGCCGAGGGGAGGCGGTGGAACGCGCCGAGCGCCGAGCCGAAGGTCCCGAACGGCGCCGCCGGGGCCGCCCCGGCGTCGAGGAACCCGATCGGCAGGTGATAGGCGGCGTCGGCCTCGAGGAGGAGGTCGTCGCCCCGGTGCTCGACCGCGGCGGCGCTGCGGCGGTAATCGGCGGCGCGGAGCAGCGCGTCGCCGGTGAAGTCGGCGAGGTACAGCGGGTCGTTCACGAGCCCGCCGTCGACCTCGAGGTACGTCGCGTCGGAGAAGCGCTGCGCGTGGTCGAACGAGAGCGCGAGGCGGTTCATCCCGGGCGGCCGCGCCACACCGTCCGGCCAGCGGTCGATCACGCTGTGCTGCTCGAACACCCGGAGCTGCCCGCGCGCACCCTCGGCCGGCGCCCACCGCAGCTCGAGGTCGACCCCGAAGCCCTTCACCCCGTGGCCCTGGTCCTGCTGCGCCCTGGCGCTCGGGCCGAAGGCGTAGTGCGGCGTCAGCGTCAGGTCATAGCTGCGGCCGAGCGTCACGAACAGCGGCTCCGCGACGGTGACTCCGGCGGCGGCGCTCGTGGAGACGTCCGGCAGGAGGAGCCCGGTCTGCCGGTCCGCGAGCGGCAGGTAGAGCGCCGGGAGGATGAGGACCGGGACGGGGTGGTGGACGAAGAGGAAGCGCGGCGTGACGTAGAGCACGGGCCAGGCGAGGAACGCGCCACGGCCTGGCGTCACGCCCGCGTGGCGGGCGCGGATCTCCCACGAGGGCGGGCTGCCGCCGCAGTCGCACAGCGTGATGCGCGCGCGATCCACCTCGAAGCTCGGTCCGCCCTCGCCGGACACGGCACGCCCGCCCAGCTCGACACGCGTGCGCCCGATCGCGCGCGCCTCGTCCATGGTCCGGCAGCGGGAGAGATCGAGCGGCGCGTCCTTCAGGAACGCGACGACGTCGCGGGCCGCGTACCCGCCGTCGAGGACGAGGTGCATCGCGCTCGCGGAGAGCGCGACGCCCGGCTCGAGGAGGAGCACGCCGCCCGCGGCGTCGACCTCGCCCGTGCGGCGGTCGTAGGTGGCGGTGCTCGCGCGCACCGTCACGGGGCCGCGGCGGAGCGTCACGCCGCCCGTCGCCCGGCCGCGGTCCTCGCCGACGTCGTACTCCACCTCGCCCGCGTCGACGACCTCGAGCGGCGGTGATTCACCGTGGGTCGCAGGCGCCGCGGTGAGCGCGAGGGCGGCGAGCGCGGCGAGGAGCACGGCGCGCGGAGCCTACTACGAAAGCGCGCGAGGCGACCGGGATCCGATCGCCCCGCGACGCTCGCCCGGGTTCCCTACGGGCGCTTCAGGGGCGCGCCTCGCCGTCGGCGGCGGACGGCTCACAGCGGCGCCAGTTCAGCTGATCCCGAGCGTTACCGCCCGCCGCTGTGAGGAGGTCCGGCGCCTACGGCGCCTCAGTCCGGGGGGAGAACTCTCCCCCCGAGACCCCCCATCGCGAGCGTCACTTCAACTGAGCACCGCTATCAGCGGGCGCGGCCGGCTCCTCGAGCGCGGCCGGCGCGGCGCCGGCGGGGCGGGCGCGCGCGGCGGCGGGGCGGTCGAAGTCGATCGCGAGCACGTCGCCCTCGACGCGCTGCTGGTAGCCGACCTTCTCGCGCAGCGCGATCTCGACGACGGTGCTCGTGCCCGACGAGCGCGGCGTCACCATCGCCACCGCCGACGAGAAGAAGGAGGTGTCGAGCGGGCGCGAGTCGTTGCGCCGCGCGATGTGCGTGTTCTTCATCTCGATGCGGACGACGTTCTCGCCGGCCTCGGAGATGGTGAAGCGCGGCTGCGACGAGAGGCGCACGAAGACGCGCGAGCCGGTCGCGACCTGCTTGAACCCGACCTCGCGCAGCTCGAGCGGCGCCTCCGGGAACGGGACCGCGTCGTGCGCTGCCGGCGCCCGGCGGACCGCGGCGAGCTTCGCGGGCGCCCCCGCGACCTTCGCCGGCTTCGCCTTCGCGGCCCGCGCCGCGGCGAGCGCGTCGGCGCGAGCCGCCTTCGCGGCGGCGGCCTTCTCCGCGTTCGCCGCCTTCGCGGCAGCGAGCGCCTCGGCCTTCTGAGCCTTCGCGGCAGCGGCCTTCTCAGCCTGGGCCCCCTCGGCCGCGGCCTGCTCCTCCGCCTTCGCTGACTCCGCAGCGGCGACCTTCTCCGCGTGGGCCTTCTTCGCGGCCTTGGCGGCCGCGAGCTTCTCCGCCTTCGCGGCCTTGGCGGCCGCGAGCTTCGCCGCCTTGGCCGCCTGCGCGGCCGCGAGCTTCTCCGCCTGCGCAGCCTTGGCAGCCGCGAGCTTCTCCGCCTTGGCCGCCTGCGCAGCCTTCGCGGCGGCGAGCTTCTCCGCCTTCGCCGCCTTCACCTTCTCCGCGAGCTCGCGCCGCGCAGCCTCCTTCTTCTCCTTCTCCGTGCGCGCGCGCTCCGCGGCCTCGCGCTGCGCTTGCGCGCGCGCCTCGACCCGCGCCTTCGCGTCGGCCTCCGCCTTCGCGCGCGCCTCGGCCGCTGCCGCCTCCCGCGCGCGGGCCTCGGCGCGCTTCGCCTCGGCGGCGGCAGCCTCCTCCGCCTTCGCCTCGGCGGCCGCGGCGGCCTTCGCCTCCGCGGCGCTCGCCGCGGCTTCCGCAGGCGTGGGCGTCCTGGCGGGCACCGCCGCCGCCGTCCCGAGCTCCTTCAGCCGCGCGTCGCGGGCGCGCGCGACCTTGAGGCGCGCCTCCGCCTCCGCCTTGCGGCGCGCGATGCGCTCCGCCGCGCGCTTCGCCTCCTCCTGCGCGGCGGCGGCGTCGTTGAGGCGCGTCACCTTCACCTTCTCCTCGGGGGCGGCGTTCGCCTGGGCGCGGCGCGCGGCCTTCCACGCCTTCGCCTCCTCGTTCTCGAGCTCCTGGCGCGCCGTCTCCTCGGCGAGCGCGCGCGCGGCGGGGTCGGCCGCGGGCTGCGCGGGCTCGGCGGCGGCGGGAGCGGCGGCCGCGACGGGCTCCGCGGCGATCGCGGCCGGCTTCGCGGCCTCGGCCGCCTTCGCCTCCGCGGCGGCCCGCGCGCGGGCGGCGGCCTCCGCCTCGATCCTCGCCTGGGCCTCGGCCTCGGCCTGTGCCTTCGCCGCCGCCTCGGCGACGGCCTTCGCGTCCGCCTCGGCACGCTCCTTCGCCAGGGCCTCCTCGCGCGCGGCGGCGGCGGCCTTCTCCTCGGCGGCGCGCGCACCCGCCGCGATCGTGGCCTCGGCAGCGGCGCCGAGCGCGACGGGCGCCGCGGCGACGGCCGGGGCAGCCTCGACCTTCTCCGGAGTGGCGTGCTCCGCGGCCGGCGCCGGGGCCGCAGCGGCGATCTCCGCCCTGGGCGCGGCGGGCTTCGCCACCTTCACCACGACCGCGTTGCCGACGGCCTGCAGGTCGGGCGGGTCCACCGGCCGCAGGAACGCGATCATGACGCGCGCGATCGAGGTCGACTCGCCGGGGTAGTTCACCGTGCGGATGATGTTGACCGTCCCGTCGCCCACAGGGATGTCGTCGGGGACCTTCACCAGCGTCGCGTCATTGAAGTCGACGACGAAGCGCGGCGGGTCTTCCAGCGGGAAAGTCGTGAAGCTGGGCGGCCTCGACCCGGCGATGGTGATGACGACGGCACCGGCGCTCTCCTGGACGTCGATCTTCGTGATCTGGTTCAGGTCCTGCGGGAGCGCCGCGGCGCGTCCCGCGACGAGCAAGGACGTGAGGAGAAAGGCAGAGAAACGCATCGCACGCTCCGTGTGGGGCCGTGCGGTACGATAGCACGCGGGCCGAGCAGGCCAACAAACGCTCAGGTGGCGTGGATGTGGGTGTTCGGCGCCTTCGCGGCGTGGCGCATCGGGAACTTGCGCGCGTACTCGACGAGGTTCTTCACGTCGAAGCAGATCTGCCGGACGTCGCGGCCCATCGTCAGCTCGAGGTGGCTGTTCCCCTTCACCGGCCGCCACAGGAGGTATTCGCTCTTCGCGGCGCGGTACACCTCCTTCGTCGAGGCGATGCTGGCCAGCGGATCGAGGTCGCCGAAGATGATCGCCATCGGGATCACGATGTCCTGGAAATGCGCCCGGAAGTCGTAGCCCGTGCGGTAGCAGCGCAGCTCGCCGTCGCGGACCCAGCGCGCGAGCTCTGCGACGACCTTGCGGGGCTCGCGCTCCCCGCCCTCACGCAAGAGCCAGCGCACCTCCTCGAGGGTGATCGCGGCAGGGTTCGCGAGGAACGGGTGGAGCTTCGACACGCGCGACCACGCGTCGAAGGCGCGCGGGTCGGCGAGCGCTCGCTCGAGGCTCCGCAGGACGAGGTCGAACGGGTAGTAGTTGAACCTCCCTCGCGTCGGCCTCGCGTTCTTCGCGAGCCAGGACGCGATCCGACGCGGCCCGTGCGCGAGCCCGAAGCGCAGCCCCTCGCGCGCGTGCCACGCCATCCACGATCGGCCGAAGCGGGCGAGCATCGCGGCGTCGATCGCGAGCTCGAGGCTCGGGCCCATGTGGGCGAGGAGGCGCAAGGGGAGGAAGCCCTTGCCGGGGTTCGCCGGCGCGCCGATGGTCACGAGCCCGGCGAGGTCGTCGGGGAGGGCGGCGTACCCGGAGCCGAGCATCCCGCCCATCGAGTGGCCGCAGTAGAAGATGCGCTCGTGCCCCGTCTTCGCCTTCACGGCCTGGACGGCGGCGGGGATGTCCTCGAGGAAGTAGCTGTCGATGTCCCAGTCGTAGTCGAGGTCCGCTGGCCGCGGCGCCCCCCTGGCCGCCTTCTCCTCTTGAAGTGTCACCGAGGAGAGTCCGTGGCCGCGGAGCTCCAGGATGTGTACGTCCGCGCCGTAGTACAGCATGTGCTTCACGAACCCGCCGCAGGTCCAGGCGTGCCGGTTCTGCGAGAAGCCCGGCACGAGCAAGAGCGGCTCGCCGTGGATCGGCTGCGCGAACTCCTGAGGGAGCGGCTGGTAGCGCGTCACGACGAGGGTCCAGCCGTCGCGCGTGCGCACCTCGTAGTTTGACTTGCGGTAAAGGCTCTTCCAGTCGACGTCGTCGAGGCGCGGTGCCGTGGGGCCGGACAGGTCGGGTGGGACGAGCTGACGCACTGCACGAAAGTTGGGTCTTGCATGCTCGCGCGACAAGCAGGGCGTCGCGGGGCGCCTCGCGCGGCCGCGCGCCGAGGTCAGCGGCCGAGGAGCGCGCGCGCCTCGCCGACGACGTACAGCGAGCCCGCGACGCAGGCGACGCCCCCGCCGGCGGCGCCGGCACGCGCGCAGCGGATCGCATCCGCCACGCTCTCGTGCTCGTCGACGGACGTCACGAAGCTCTCAGCGAGCGCCCGGTAGGACCCCGGCGGGCGGGCGCGCGGCGAGCTCGGCGCCACGAGGTGCAGCGCGCGCGCGACCGGCGCGACCGCGGCGAGCATCGCGGCGTGGTCCTTGTCGGCGAGGACGCCGAAGACGATGTCCGCCTTCTGGCCGGGGTGGAGCGCCGCGAGCGCGGCGGCGAAGGCGGCCGCGCCGTCGGCGTTGTGAGCGCCGTCGAGGAGCACGCCGCCGAGGCGCTCCATGCGCCCGGGCCAGCGCGCGGTCGCGATGCCGCGCGCGATCGACCCCGCCGGAACCGAGACGCCCGCGCCGTCGAGGAGGCGCAGCGCCGCCGCGGCGAGCGCCGCGTTGCCCGCCTGGTGCGCCCCGGCGAGCGCGATCGGCCCCGGCCAGGCCGCGTCCGCCACGGTGAGCGGCGCACCGCGGCGGCGCGCCTCGTCGACGAGCGCCTCCATCGCCTCGGGCCGCTGCGCCCGCGCCACAGCGACCGGCACGCCCGGCTTCATGATCCCGGCCTTCTCGCGCGCGATGGCCTCGATCGTCCCGCCGAGCAGCTCGACGTGGTCGAGGCCGATGGGCGCGATCGCGCAGGCGAGCGGAAGGGCCGCCGTCGTCGCGTCGAAGCGCCCCCCGAGGCCGACCTCGAGCACGGCGGCGCCCACCCCCCGCTCGGCGAAGTGCACGAGCGCGACGAGCGTCGCGAACTCGAAGTAGGTGAGGCGCTCGCCGTCGGCGCCGGCGTCGTGCCACGCGCAGGCGCGCCGGATCGCGGCGACGGCGCGGTCGAGGTCGTCGTCGGCGATCGCCTCGCCGTCCACCGCGATGCGCTCATTGAAGACCTGCAGATGTGGCGAGGTGTAGAGGCCGGTGCGGTGGCCCGCGTCGCGGAGCGCCCGCTCGGCCATCGCGCAGGTGGACCCCTTCCCGTTCGTCCCCGCGACGTGGAGGATGCGCAGCGCCCGCTCCGGGTGGCCGAGGGCGGCGAGCGCGCGCTCCATGCGCTCGAGGCCGAGGCGAACCGCCAGCGGCTTCAGCGACGTGAGGTAAGGGTGCGGGTCGGCCATCGGCGGCGGAATGTACCGCCGCCGCGCCGACGGATCACCCGAGGACGATGACCTGCCCGCCGCGCGGGACGGCCCAGTCGAGCGTCAGCGCCGCCCAGGCCTCGTTCGCGAGGATCGCGAGCGCGAGCAGCGCGGCCCCGGCGAAGAGCGCGACGAGGACCCAGCGCAGCGCCGGCAGCTCGCGCAGCGTGCCCACGCCGAGGCGCTCCACGGCGCGTGAGGCCCGCGCACCCAGGATCGGCGGGGCCGTGAAGGCTCGGTCGGCGACGTCTGGAGCGCGCGCGAGCAGCTCGGTGAAGGACCCGGCTCCCGCGAGCACCATGGCCGCGCCGACGACGATGCTGATGACGATCTGCCCGGGCCAGCGCCCCTCCACCGGCAGCGTGAAGATGGAGCCGTAGGCGAGGGCGAGGGCACCCGCCCCGAACAGCGCCAGCGGGATCTGCCCTCGGTGAGCGAGCCGGACCATCCTCGAATGGTCCTCTCGGCCGGGCGACGCGACAACGCCCCGGTGCGAGCGGGTCCCACATCACTCGCAACGCTCCGGCCGGGTCAGCGAGCGCCCTACCCCATCAAGTCTATGACCTGCGCGAGCTTCGCCTTCATCTCCGGGCGCTTCACGATGGCGTCGATCATGCCGTGCTCGAGGAGGAACTCAGAGCGCTGGAAGCCGGGCGGGAGCTTCTCGCGGATGGTCTGCTCGATGACGCGCGGCCCGGCGAACCCGATGAGCGCCTTCGGCTCCGCGAGCACCACGTCCCCGAGCCAGGCGAAGCTCGCGGCGACGCCGCCGGTGGTCGGGTGGAGCATCACCGAGATGTACGGCTTGCGGACCGTGCGGAAGCGGTTCAGCGCGGCGGAGGTCTTCGCCATCTGCATGAGCGAGTAGATGCCCTCCTGCATGCGCGCGCCGCCCGTCGAGCTGAACACGATGGCGGGCACCTTCTGCTCGTAGGCGCGGTCGAGCACGCGCGTCACCTTCTCGCCCACCACCGAGCCCATCGAGCCGCCCATGAACTCGAAGGCGAACGAGCCGATCGAGACGGGCTGGCCGGCGATGGTGCCGGCGCCGGAGATGAACGCGTCGGTCATGCCCGAGTTCTTGGCCGTGCTCTTGAGGCGGTCGCGGTACCGCTTCGAGTCGACGAAGCCGAGCGGGTCCTGGGGGACGAGATCCGTGTCGAGCTCCTCGAAGCTGCCCGGGTCGAGCACGAGCTCGAGGCGGCGGCGGACGGGGAGCGCGTCGTGATGGCCGCAGAGCGGGCACACGTTCCAGTTCCGCTCCCAGTCCTCGGTGTAGACGACCTCGCTGCAGCCATCGCACTTCTGCCAGACGCCCTCGCCCTTCTTCGCGGCCTCCGGGCCGCCGCGGGCGTTCTGGGACGCGGTGAGCTTCTTCGTCTTCGAGAACCAGGCCATCTTGGACTCCTAGAAGTGGAACTCGTCGCCGCGCGCGAGCACGCGGACGTGCTCGAGCCGGAGCGACGCGAGCTCGCGGCGGAGCTCCGCCGCGTAGGCGGGCTTGAGGTGGTAGAGCAGGATGGGGAAGCCGTTGCGGGTGAGCTTCGCGAGCTCGCCCGCGAGCGTGCGCGGCGTGAGGTGCCCCGAGACGTCGGCGAGCCGCTGCATGCGCGTCGGGAAGCTCGTCTCGACGAGCAGCGCGCGCAGGTCGTCCGCGCCGTTCACCACGCGCCAGAAGGCGTCGGTCGGGCCCGTGTCGCCGCTGATGGCGATGGCGCTCGCGCCGTCGGAGACGAGGAAGCCCACCGACTCCACCGGGTGGGCGACGGGGACCGGCCGGAACGTGAAGCCGCCCACCTTGAAGCGCCGCCGCGGGTCGAAGGGCTTGATGACGACGACCGGCTGCCGCGCGTGCGTGATGCGCGTGAAGTCGGGCCACAGCTCGCCGTTGAAGACGCTCTCGCGCAGCGTCCGCGCGCAGGCGGGCGAGGCGTGCACGACGAGCGGCTTCGCGCGGCGCCCCACCACGAGGTCGGCGAGGAGCGGCACGTCCTTCACGTGGTCGAAGTGCGAGTGCGTGAGGACGATGTCGTCGATCGCCACCAGCTCGGCGAGCGGGAGCGAGGTGGTGAGCGCGCCGGCGTCGATCGCGAGGTGGTCGTCGAGGAGGAAGCAGGTGGTGCGGTGGCGCGGCAGCTCGCCCCCCGAGCAGCCGAGGACGCGGAGCCTCATCCGCCCACCCGGCCGCCCCCGGTGCGGGCGGCCCGGTGCGGAAAATCGCGTCGCGGGCGATCTGGCGGGATGATGTAGGCCATGATGCGAGGCGAGACGCTTAGCGTGCGCGCGGGATCGCTGTCAACGCGCGGGGGCGCGCGTTCGGGCGCGGTTTCGTGTAGCATTCGATCCCCGAAAGGGTCCGCGCGTTCGACGGACTCCACCAGGTCCATGCGTCTCCTCACTTACGCCTTCGCGGCCGCGCTCCTCTGGGCCGTCGCCGCCTCCGGTCCGTCGTCCTCCGGCCCCACTCCCGACCCCGCGCCCAGGACGGACATACCGTCGGTGTCGCAGATCTCGCGCGGCGCATACCCGCGGTGAACGGCGCCGCCGCGGCCCGCGCAGCCGCGGCAGGTGCCGCTTGCGCGTCGCGCCCGCGCGCGGTATCGGGGCGCCATGACCACCTACCGCGAGGCCGGCGTCGACATCGACGAGGGCGATCGCCTCGTCGAGCTGATCAAGCCGCTCGCGAGGCCGACCCTGCGGCCGGAGGTGGTGGCGGGCATCGGCGGGTTCGGCGGGCTCTTCGCGCTCGACGCGAAGCGGTGGAAGGAGCCGGTGCTCGTCTCGGGCACCGACGGCGTCGGCACGAAGCTCAAGGTCGCGTTCGCCGCCGGCCGGCACGACACCGTCGGCATCGACCTCGTCGCGATGTGCGTGAACGACATCGCCGTCGTCGGCGCCGAGCCGCTCTTCTTCCTCGACTCCTTCGCGACCGGGAAGCTCAGCGCCGAGCAGGGCGCGGAGGTGGTGAAGGGCATCGCCCTTGGCTGCCGCCAGGCGGGGTGCGCGCTCATCGGCGGCGAGACGGCGGAGCTGCCCGGCTTCTACGCGCGGGGCGAGTACGACCTCGCCGGGTTTGCCGTGGGCTGCGTCGAGCGCTCCCAGATCGTCGACGGCCGCTCGGTCGCGCCCGGCGACCTCGTGATCGGGGTCGCGTCCTCGGGGCTCCACTCGAACGGCTATTCGCTCGCGCGGAAGGCGCTGCTCGACCGCCATCCCCTCGACTGGCGCCCGCCCGAGCTCGGCGGGACGACGCTCGTCGACGCGCTGCTCGAGCCGACGCGCATCTACGCGAAGGACGTGCTCGCGCTCCTCGCCGCGGTGCGGGTGAAGGCGCTCGGGCACATCACCGGCGGCGGCCTCCCCGGCAACGTCCCGCGGAACCTCCCCGACGGCACGGCCGCGGTGCTCGACGCGCGCCGCTGGCCGCGCCCCCCGATCTTCGACCTCGTCATGCGCGAGGGCGAGGTCCCCTGGGACGACATGCTCCTCACCTTCAACATGGGCCTCGGCCTCACGGTGGTGGTCGCGGCGGGCGACGCCCCCGCGGCGCAGGCGGCGCTCGCGGGGCGCGGGCTCGAGAGCTGGGTCGTCGGCGGGGTCGAGCGCGGCGCGGGCGAGGCGACGTGCCAGGTGGTGCGGTGATCCGCATCGCCGTGCTCGCCTCGGGAGGCGGGACGAACCTGCAGGCCCTCCTCGACGCGTGCGCCGCGGGGCGGATCCGGGGTCGCGGCGAGGTCGTCGTGTCGAACGTCGCCGGCGCCGGGGCGCTCGAGCGCGCGCGCCGGGCCGGCGCCGCGACCGAGGTCCTCCCGTCGAAGGGCGTCGCCGACCGCGCCGCCTACGACGCGGAGCTCGCCGCGCGGCTCGCGCGCCACGCCCCCGACCTCGTCTGCCTCGCCGGCTACATGCGCCTCCTCACGCCCGCGTTCCTGCGCGCCTTCGGCCCCACGCCCGCGACGGGCGGCTGTCCGCGCGTCATGAACATCCACCCCGGGCTCCTGCCCAGCTTCCCGGGGCTCCACGCGGCCCGCCAGTGCGTCGCCTACGGCGCGCGCTTCGCCGGGTGCACGGTGCACTTCGTGGACGAGGGCACCGACACCGGCCCCATCGTCGCGCAGGCGGTGGTGCCGGTCCTCGAGGGCGACGACGAGGCGGCGCTTTCGGCGCGCATCCTCGCCGAGGAGCACCGCATCTACCCGCAGGCGGTGGCCTGGTTCGCCGAGCGGCGCCTCGCGCTCGAGGGCCGGCGCGTCGTCGTGCGCGGTGCGCGGGCGCCGGCGGCCGCGGCGCTCCGCTCGCCGGTGGACGACCAGGCGGCGACGAAGGAGCCGGCGTGGTGAAGACGATCAAGCCCCCCGCCACGCAGCGCATCTACGATGCGTGCGTGGTGGGCTCGCAGCTCGGCGGCGTCCTCGCGGGCGCGCTGCTCGCGCGCCGCGGCTACCGCGTCCTGCACGTCGACCACGACGGCCTCGGCACGAGCTACGAGGACGGCGGGTACCTCCTGCCGTACGCGCCGGCGGTGTTGCCGTCGCCGCGGTTCCTCCCCGCCGCCGAGGCGGCGCTCGGCGAGCTCGGGCTCACGACCGACCTCGTCCGGCAGCTCGAGCCCTCCTCGCCGGACCTCCAGATCCTCCTGCCGCGCCACCGCGTGGACATCGGCCACGACAGCGCCAGGCGGCTGCAGGAGCTCCGGCGCGAGTGGCCGGGCGACGCCGAGCGGCTGCAGGGCGGGTTCGAGGCGCTGGCGCGGCTCTTCGAGGCGTCGACGCCGTTCATGAAGTCGCTTCCGCCCCTGCCGCCGGCAGGGTTCACCGAGCGTCGCGCCGTGTCGAAGGCGCTCAAGTTCGCGGCGTCCGTCCCGGGCGCGAGCGGGTTGGCCGTGGACGAGGCGCGCCCGTTCGAGGGCCTCGAGGACCACCCGCTCGTCGCCGCCCTGGCGATCGCGCAGCGCTTCCTCACCTACCAGGAAGGACCGCCCTCCCCGCTCGCCGCGACGCGCCTCCTCGGCGCGATGCTGCGCGGGAGCTTCCGGCTCCCCGGCGGCCACGTCACGCTGCGCGAGGCCATCCGCAAGAAGATCAGCGAGTCGCGCGGCGAGACGCTCGGGAACGACGAGGAGCGCGCCATCGCCGAGCACCTCGAGACGGACGGCGGCCGCGTGACGGCGGTCCGCGTCGCGGGGTCGCCGAACGCGTGGGTCGCGCGCGTCTTCATCGCCGCGACCGATGCGCCCGCGTTCCGCCGCCTCCTGCCGGTGTCGGAGACGGACGGGAAGACGGCGCGCCTCCTCCAGGAGGTGCGCCCGACCCGGCAGCTCCTCGCGGTGAACCTCGTCGTGAAGACCGCGGCGCTGCCGCCGGCGCTCGGCGAGACCGTCCTCGCCCTGCGCGACCCCACGGGCCCCGACGCCGCCGAGAACGCGGTGCTCGTCCAGGTGCTGCCCGCGCGGCGGGACAAGGGCAAGGGCACGCACGAGGTGGTGCCCGACGAGCGGGTGCTGACCGCCGCCGCGTTCGTCTCCGCCGACGCCCGCGCCGGGGGCGACGAGCACCTCGCGGCGCTGGGCCGCCAGATCCGCGAGGCCGTCTCCGACGCCGTGCCCTTCTTCGAGCGCCACCTCGTGCGCGAGTCGATGCCGGTGCTCGCCGCGCCGAAGGACCGGCGCGGCTCGCGCCTCCTGCCGCACCCCCTGTACGAGGTCGGCGACCTCGATCCGGTGCTCGGCGTGACCGGCCTCCCCTGCCGCTCACCGCTCAAGAACCTCGTGTTCGCCGGGCGCGAGGTGGTGCCCGGGCTCGGCATCGAGGGGGAGTTCCACGCCGGCCTCCAGGCCGCCCAGGCGGCCCAGGAGCTGCTCGGCCGCAAGGAACTCCTGCGATGACCGCTTGATTTCCGCCGGGACTTGCGTATAACTCCGCGCTCTTTCGAGGGTTCCAACCATGGCACGCCGCTGCGAACTGTGTGGGAAGGGGCCGCTCGTCGGCAACAACGTCTCCCACGCCAACAACAAGACGAAGACCCGCTCGCTCCCGAACCTGCGCTCGGTGCGCGCGGTGATGGCGGGTGGCGCGGTACAGCACATCCGCGTCTGCTCCCGCTGCCTCAAGGCGGGGCGCGTCGTGAAGGCGGCGCACGGGCTGAAGAAGCCCGCCTCCGCGCAGGCCTGACGGACGACCGCGGCCCGGGCATGCCCCGGCTCCCCACCACCGAGCGACTCCACCCCGCCTCCCGGGCGCTGCACGCCCGCTCGACGCGGGGCGCGCTCGCGCTGCTCCACCAGGGCGATCTCGAGGCCGCGCGCGCCGTGGGCCGGGCCCTTCCGGCGCTGGCGCGCCTCGCCGACGCCGCCGCGGAGGCGCTCGCGAGCGGCGGCCGCCTCCTCTACGCTGGCGCGGGGACGTCGGGCCGGCTCGGCGCGCTCGACGCGGCCGAGTGGCCGCCCACGTTCGGGATCGCGGCATCGCGCGTCCGCGCGCTCGTGGCCGGCGGCGCCCGCGCTCTCGCGCGCTCCGTCGAGGGCGCGGAGGACGACGTGGCCGCGGCGCGTGCGGCGGTGCAGCGCGCGCGGGTCGGCGAGCGGGACCTCGTCGTCGCGCTCTCCGCCTCGGGCACGACGCCCTGGGCGCTCGCGGCGATCGCCGAGGCGCGGCGGATGGGCGCGGGCACGGCGCTCGTGACCTCGAACCCGGCCGCGCGGGGAGGCGCCGCGCTCGTCGTCGTCCTCGACACCGGCCCCGAGCTCGTCGCGGGCTCGACGCGGATGAAGGCCGGGTCGGCGACGAAGATGGCGCTGTCGCTCCTCTCGACCGCGGCGATGGTGCGGCTCGGCCGCGTGCGCGAGGGCCGGATGATCGACCTCCGCGCCACGAACGCGAAGCTCCGCCTGCGCGCGCTGCGCATGGTCGAGGAGCTGGGCGGCGTGACGGCGCGGCGGGCGCGGGCGGCGCTCGAGGCGAGCGGGTGGAGCGTGCGGCGGGCGCTGGAGCAGGTCGAGGCGTCGAGGGCGGGTTCCGGGTCAGGGTCGAAGTTGCGAGGTCGGAAATGAGTGAAGCCAGGCAGAAGCCGCTGGACCCCGTCACCCTGACCCGCATCCGCCACGACCTCGCCGCGGCGAGCGGGAAGCGCCGGCTCGACCTCATCCTCGATGCGGAGAACCCGATGGCGGTCGTCCGGGCGCTGCCCGCCGACGAGCTCTACTTCACCATCGGAGAGATCGGCCTCGCCGACGCCGCGGACCTGGTGCAGCTCGCCTCGCCGGCGCAGTTCCGGGTCTTCCTCGACCTCGCCGCGTGGACCGGCGACCGCGTGGACCCCCGCAAGGCGCTGCCGTGGCTCAGCGCCGCGCGCGGCGGGGCGCTCCGCACCGACCCCGACGACCGGCGCTGGCGCGCCAAGCTGTCCGGGCTCGACCTCGAGCTCTTGAACCTCGTCCTGCGCGACGCGCTCCGCATCCACGACCTCGAGGAGGACGACGACCCGCACCTCGAGTCCGAGCACTTCATGCGCACGGCCGAGAACAAGTTCGTCATCGAGTTCCTGGTGGAGGGCGCCGAGTACGCCGCCGTCCGCGGCATCGTCGACGACCTCACCGCCGAGGACCCCTTCAAGACGACGCGGCTCCTCTCGTCCTTGCGCTGGGAGCTGCCGAGCGAGCTCGAGGAGACGGAGCTGCGCTGGCGCACGGCCCGGCTCGCCGACCTCGGCTATCCGTCGCTCGAGGAGGCGCTGTCGTGGTTCGCGAAGCCGGTGCGCGCCTCGGCGCCGCCGGCCGGCGTCCCGGCGCGCCCGCCCGGCTTCTGGCTCGCTCGCGCGGGCGCGGGGACGGGCTCCCTCCTCGCGCGCGCCGCCGCGCGCCTCACGATCGAGGAGCGCGAGCACCTCGAGCTCGAGCTCGTCACCGCGGCGAACGCGGTCGTCGTCGCCGACGCGGTCGACGCCGGCGATCCCGCCGAGGTGCGCCGCGCCGTCGAGGCCGCCCGCGCGCTCGTGGAGATGGGGCTCCAGGAGGCCGCCGCCGGCGACGACGCGCGCGCGGCGGAGGTGCTCGCCACCACCGCCGTGAAGGCGCTGTTCCAGCGCGGCTTCGGAAAGGTGCTCGCGCTCAAGTGGTCGGCGGAGCGGCTCCTCGCCTCCGGCCGCGCCGGCACGCGCGAGGTCCCGCTCCTCGACGCGCCGCTCGGCGAGGTGCTGGCGGCGCTCGCGCGCCGGCGCCCGGGCTACTTCCCCGGCGTGGAGGCGCCGCGCGCGGAGTGGGGCACGCTCGCGGCGGGCGCGTTCGAGCCGCGCTCGTTCCGCGGGCCCGAGGACGTCCTGCGCACGGCGGAGGCGCTGCGGCTCGCCGAGGCGCTCGCCGCGCTCGCCGCGGACCTCGGGCTCTCCGTCCGCGCCGAGGGCCCGCTCGCGCCGCGGCTCGCGACGCTGTACCTCACCGCCCTCGCGAACGAGCGGCTCGGGCGCGCGTTCCGGCCCGACCCCATCCCCGCGGGCGAGGTGGAGGCGGCTGCGAAGGCGCTCGAGCGCCTCGACGACGCGCGGCTCGCGGCGCGCGGCGAGGCGGGCGCGCTCCTCGCCGAGCTGGCGGCGCACACCGCGGAGGAGCTGGCGCTCGTGCGCGACGCGGGCGCCGCGCGCCCGCAGTACCTCCGCGCGCTGCTCGTCGCGAACTGAATACGGCGCGGGCGATCCGCGTCTCTCCCCCGTGAACGAAAAGCCCGGCCGACGCCGGGCACACAGGGAGAATGCACATGACGAAGCTCGCCTCGAAGCTCGCCACCGGTCTCGCCGTCCTCGCCCTCGCGGCGCCCGCCTTCGCCACCACGGCGACGGCGACGCCCGCCCCCGCGTCCACGTCCACCACCGCGACGAAGACGCCCGCGCGGCACCACCGCGCGCACAAGAAGGTCGCGCAGGCCGACGCGACCGCGAAGTCGGACGCGAAGGCGGCGGACGCGAAGGCCGGCGCCGCGACCGCGACGCCCGCGAAGAAGGCCGAGAAGAAGCACGCGAAGAGCGACAAGGCGGCCGCGAAGTCCGAGGCGCCCGCGACGCCGGCTGCGCCCGCTCCCGCCCCGGTGAAGTGATCGGGCGCCCTTCGACTCCGCTTCGCTCCGCTCAGGGCCAACGGAGGCGTGCGCGGCGGGAGCGCCCGGTCGAACCCGGGCCTCCCGCCGCACGTCTTTCAGGGCACCGTTCGCCCCGAGCGTAGGTGCGCGCAGCGCGCCGGAGTCGAAGGGCCGTGTCTTCGCTACCGCTCCGCCTCGTCCGGCGCCGCCTCCGCGGGCGCGCCGAGCCCGAGGCCGCAGTCCGGGCACTCGGCGGCCGACGCCGACGCCTGGAAGCGGTGGCCGCAAGCCGGGCACTCGACCTCGCCACCCGCGTCGAGATCGATGTCGCGCGTTCCGCGCGCCGCCGCCTCCGCCGCAGCCGCATCGCCGAGCAGCTCCGCCCAGTCCTTGCGCAGGAAGTCCATCGCGCGCGGCACCTCGTCGCGCGGCACGTAGATGTTCCACAGCGGGCGCGCCTTCTCCTCCGGGCGGCGCGGCGGCACCTGCTCGATCTCGGGCGCGAGCCCCTGCGCCTCGAGGAGCTCCATCATCTCGCGCACCGACGCGTAGCCGGAGCGCGACAGGAGCGCGAGCCCGCCCTCGGCGGCGGAGCAGGTGACGCAGGCGCTCTCGGCGTCGAGGGGCGTGTTGCACTTCACACAGGTCGTGACGTCCATGGCTCCTCCCGGGAAACCCCATTCTACGCCTCGTCGGGCTTCGCGCCCGGCCGCGCCCCGGCCGTGACGCTCGCTCGGCGCACCGTTATACTGCGCGCCCTCATGGCCCGGATCATCGACGGAAAGCAGGTCGCGGCGCAGGTGCGGTCGGAGGTCGCGGCCGCGGTGAGGGAGCTCGCGCCGCGCGGCATCGTGCCCGGGCTCACGGTCGTCCGCGTCGGCGACGACCCGGCGTCCGCGGTCTACGTGCGCGGCAAGCGCAAGGACTCCGAGGAGGTGGGGTTCAGGTCGGTCGAGCACCACCTCCCGGCCACGGCGTCCCAGGACGAGCTCATGGCCCTCGTGCGGCGGCTCAACGCCGACCCCACCGTCCACGGCATCCTCGTGCAGCTGCCGCTGCCGAAGGGGCTCGACGAGCGGGCGGTCCTCGAGGCGATCGATCCGCGCAAGGACGCCGACGGCTTCCACCCGTACAACGTGGGCGCGCTCTCGATCGGCCTGCCCGCACCGCGGCCCTGCACGCCGGCAGGCATCATGCGGCTCCTGCGCGAGGCAGGCTGCGAGCCGAAGGGCCAGCGCGCCATCGTCATCGGGCGCTCCAACATCGTCGGGAAGCCGATGGCGATGATGCTGCTCGAGGCGCACGCCACCGTCACCATCGCGCACTCCCGCACGGCGGACCTCGCGGCCGAGGTCGCGCGGGCCGACGTCGTCGTCGCCGCCATCGGCAAGGCCGAGCTGGTGAGGGGCGCCTGGGTGAAGCCCGGCGCCGTCGTCATCGACGTCGGCATGAACCGCCTCGACGGCGGCAAGCTCGTCGGCGACGTGGAGTACGCCGCCGCGGCCGAGCGCGCCGCCGCGATCACGCCCGTCCCCGGCGGCGTCGGACCCATGACCCGCGCCATGCTCCTCGTGAACACGCTCGAGCTCGCGCGCGCCACGGCGCGATGAGGGGCCGGCTCGCGCCCGCCGTCCTTGCGCTGGCCGCGGCTGCCGCCGTCGTCGGCGCGGGCGGCTGCTGCTGTGGCGCCCCCGCCGCGTTCACGGCGCGGCGGCCGCTCGCGCCCGCCGCGGAGGCGGGCCCGCCCCCGCTCACCGGCCCGGTGCTCCGCGCGCTCCACTTCGGGGACTTCGGCGACGACACCTGCCAGCAGCGCGAGGTCGCGCGCGCGCTCGCCGCGGCGCACGCCCGCGCGCCCTTCGACCTCGCGTTCCACGCCGGCGACAACGTCTACGAGTGTGGCCCCGACGTGGCGCTGCCGGGCGCGGAGCGCTGCGCGTTCGGCGCCGACGACGCCTCGGTCGCGCCGGGGTTCAGCCCGCCCGCCGATCCGCGCTTCGCGGCGAAGCTCGAGACGCCGCTCGCGTTCCTCGCCGCCGGGGCCGCCCCGGTCCCGGTCTACCTCGCGCTCGGGAACCACGACATCGCGAGCTGCGACGGCGGCGGCCTCCCGCTCGACACCCTGCGCCGGCGCAAGGCCTGCCTCGAGGTGGCGCACGCGAGCGCGCTCTGGCACCTCCCGGCGCGCCACTACGCGGTCGACCGCGGCCCGGCGCGCTTCCTCGTCCTCGACTCGAACCTGCTCCTCGGCGACTACGGCGGCTTCACGATCGACGGAGAGGTCGCGTTCGTGCGCGCCGCGTCCGCCGGCTGTGACGCGCGGCCGTGCTTCATCGTCTCTCACCACCCGCCGGCCACGGCGGCGCTCCACCGCACCGACGCGACGCCGGAGTACATCGACCGCGTGCGACGCGTGCAGGAGGTCTTCCAGGGCCCGGTCGCGGGGTGGCTCGCGGCCCACGACCACGACCTGCAGCACCTCCGCGCCGCCGCCGGCTACGACGTGTTCGTCTCCGGGAACGGCTCGCGCGGGCGCCCGGAGGAGCGCTTCGCGCAGGTCTCGGTGCCCGCGGCGCAGCTCCTCTTCGCCTCGACCGCCTGGGGGTTCTCGACGCTCGAGGTGGCCGGGCAGCGCTGGCGCGTCCGCTTCGAGAGCACGGCGGGGGAGCCGCTCCACTGCTGCGAGGCGACGTTCCCGGGGGCGTGCCAGCCGGTGGCGTGCCCGCCGCCGTCGGGCGCGCGCTGACCTCTCTCACGCCGCGTTGCGCTAGCGTTTGATCAATCGGCGCCGGGGGATGGCGCTGCGCGAACCCGAATTGCTACCATCCCGCCCGTTCCCCTCCTGGGAGGCTGCATGCTCGGCTTCGCGGACGCCGGCGTCACGGCGGCGTACCTCCTCTGCCTCGCGGCGACGGCGCTCTGCGTCGGCTACGGGCTGTGGCGCTGGAACGAGGACGAGGAGGACCGCTCGTGAACCCCACCGCGCTCGCGCTGGTGGTGCTCGCGTACGCGGCGATCACCGGGTTCCTGGGCTGGCTCGGCTATCGCAACACGCGCAGCGCCGCCGACTACCTCGTCGGCGGGCGCGGGATCCACCCGGTGCTCATGGCGCTCGCCTACGGGTCGACCTTCATCAGCACCTCCGCCATCGTCGGCTTCGGCGGCGCCGCGGCGCTCTACGGGCTCGGCCTGCTGTGGCTCACGGCGCTCAACATCCTCATCGGCATCTTCATCGCGTTCGTCGTCTTCGGCCGCGCGACGCGGCGCCTCGGCGCGCGCCTCGACGCGCACACCTTCCCCGAGCTGCTCGGCCGCCGCTTCCGCTCGCGGTTCATCCAGGGCTTCGCCGGGACGGTCATCGCCGCGCTCATGCCGCTCTATGCCGCCGCCGTGCTGGTGGGCGGGGCGCGCTTCCTCGAGGTGCAGCTCGGGGTGCCCTACGGCGGCGCGCTGCTCGGGTTCGCGGTGCTCACCGTGGGTTACGTCCTCTTCGGCGGCCTGAAGGGCGTCGTCTACACCGACGCGTTCCAGGCCGGCGTCATGTTCCTCGGCATGATCGTGCTCCTCGTCGCGACCTACGCGAAGGTCGGCGGCGCCGGCGCCCACGCAGCGCTCACCGCGCTCACGGACAAGGTGCCGGCGGCGCTCGTCGCCGGCGGCCACCGCGGCTGGACCGCCATGCCCGCGCTCGGCTCGCCCATCTGGTGGCAGCTCGTCTCGACGATCGTGCTCGGCGTCGGCGTCGGCGTGCTCGCCCAGCCGCAGCTCACCATCCGCTTCATGACGGTGAAGAGCGGGAAGGAGCTGCACCGCGCGCTCGTGCCGGGGTCGATCTTCATCCTCGCCATGACCGGCGTCGCGTTCGTCGTCGGCGCGCTCTCGAACCTCTACTTCTTCCAGCGCGCCGGGAAGATCGCGCTCGCGGTGGTGACGGATCCCACGACGGGGAAGCCCAACATCGACAAGGTCATCCCGACGTTCGTGATGACCGCGATGCCGCCGTGGTTCGGGTACCTGTTCATGCTGACGCTCCTCGCGGCGGCGATGAGCACGCTCTCGGCGCAGTTCCACGTCATCGGGTCGTCCATCGGCCGCGACGTGTACCAGCAGGCGATCGCGCGCGGCGCCCACGCCGAGCGCACGGTCCCGCTCGCGAAGGTCGGGACGTTCCTCGCGTTCCTCGCGACGCTCGCGCTCGCCTGGCGCCTGCCGCCGGGCATCGTCGCGATCGCGACCGCGCTCTTCTTCGGGATGTGCGCGGCGACGTTCCTGCCGGCGTACGTGGCCGCCCTGTTCTGGCCGCGCGCGACGCGCGCCGGCGTCACCGCCGGCATGATGGCCGGCCTCGCGAGCTGGGCGGGCTGGGTGCTCCTCGTCCACGAGAAGGAGGCGGCGGCGCTCGGCGTCGCGAGGCTCCTCGCCGGCCGCGCCTCGCTCGCGGCGGGCACCGTCTGGACGGTCGTCGACCCGATCGTCATCGCGCTCCCCGTCGCCGCGGTCGTGACGATCGCGGGCTCGCTCGCGACGGCAGCGGCGCCGATGCCCGACGCGGTCGCGGTGCCGGGTGAGGACGCCGCGGCGGTCTGACCGTGCGCTCGGGCGCCGCGTCCGGCTTCCCTTGCGTCCGCGCCTCGGCCCGCTATGATGCGCCGGCTCTTCCAGGCGAGATCTCCATGGCCCAGCGCACGCCGCTCTACGACGTCCATGTCCGCGCTGGCGCGCGGTTGGTCGAATTTGCCGGATGGGACATGCCGGTGCAGTACGCGGGCATCCTCTCCGAGCACGAGGCCGTGCGCACGCGCGCGGGCCTCTTCGACGTCTCGCACATGGGCGAGATCGTCTTCCGCGGCCCGAAGGCGCTCGAGTCCCTGCAGCGCCTCTTCACGAACGACCTCGCGAAGTGCGCCGACGGCCAGGCGCAGTACGGCTGCCTGTGCCGCGACTCCGGCGGGATCGTCGACGACGTGGTCGTGTACCGGCGCCGCGCCGACGACCTTCTCGTGTGCGTGAACGCGTCCAACCGCCAGAAGGACTTCGACTGGCTGCGCGGGCACGCCTCCGGCGCCGACGTGCAGAACGAGTCCGACGCCTGGGCGCAGCTCGCGCTGCAGGGCCCCCGCGCTCCGGAGATCGTC